>NZ_JBDVAA010000106.1:0-52441 GCF_039943695.1 Cellulophaga sp.
GCTATCTTCAATCATAGCATCAATAACGTCCTTAGTTTGGTAAGCTAAAGCATCTACGGTGGCTTTTATAAGTTCTTTTTTACCTGTATCTAACGTCATCCCATAAATACTACCCTTTGCATTGGCATCCCAATACGGAGCGCCCAAACCGGCAAAAGCAGGTACAACATACACACTTTTTAAAGGCGGAATACTGTTGCAAATTTCTTCGGTATCAGCAGCATTATCTATAAGCTCTAGTCTGTCTCTTAACCATTGTATAGATGCGCCACCTACAAAAATACTACCTTCTAAAGCGTATTTTATAGGTTCAGAATCTAGGCTACACGTTAATGTAGTTAATAATCCTTTGGTAGAAACCACTTGTTTTTTACCAATATTAAGCAACATAAAACATCCTGTACCATAAGTGTTTTTTGCAATACCAGATTTAAAACCTCCTTGTCCAAATAATGATGCTTGTTGGTCACCGGCAACACCATAAATAGGAATTTTTGTTCCTTTATATTCCACGTTTCCAAAGTCCGACGATGATTTTTGCACCGTTGGCAACATACTTTTAGGAATTTCTAATGCATTAAGCAACGTATCATCCCACTTTAAATTTTTAATATCATACACAAGTGTGCGCGATGCGTTTGTATGATCTGTAAGGTGTTTTTCTCCGTTAGTAAATTTAAAAATTAACCAACTGTCTATAGTTCCAAAACAGAGTTCTCCCCTATTTGCTTTTTCTTTTGCACCTTCTACGTTATCTAAAATCCATTTTACTTTTGTGGCAGAAAAATAAGAATCTATAACCAAGCCCGTGTGTTCTCTTACATATGAAGTATACCCTTTGTGTTTAAGATCTTCACAAATAGGCGTTGTACGCTTGTCTAGCCAAACAATAGCGTTGTATATAGGTTCACCTGTATTTCTGTCCCAAACAACGGTAGTTTCTCTTTGGTTGGTAATACCTATAGATGCTATTTCTTCAGGGGAAATTCCAGATTCTTCAATTACTTTATAAAACGTACTTAATTGATCTTTATAAATTTCTACAGGATCATGTTCTACCCAACCAGATTGTGGATAATGCTGTGTCAATTCTTTCTGAGAAATGGCTTTTATACCACCTTTTTGATCAAAAATGATTGTTCTAGTGCTTGTAGTCCCTTGGTCAAATGCTATTACATATTTTTTTTCCATTCTCTATAAAATCTGATTGTTACTGCGTTGCTTAAAAAATAAGGTATGTACTTAATACTAAGATAGTAATTATTAAACCGATAATTTTTGCATATTTCCAAGGTACAATATCTATTTCTTCTGTAACCTTTGGAATATACTCATCTTGTTTTGGTTTTATTTTGGCTACTATTAACATTATAATACTATTTACTACAAATAAAATCCCCATAATATGTAAAAAATGTGGATATGCTTCTGCTTTAATTATTGCAAGTTGTTCTGTATTTGTGATACCAAAAAGTGCAGCGTCTTTTAGTGCTTTATTCACAAAATATGGGCTTAGTACAAACTGACTCACCAAATACATTATAACACCACCAATAAGCACAATTTTTGCACCAATTGCAGGTACTTTTTTAGAGACAATCCCCATTGTAACAACCGCTAAAATAGGCACACTTAAACTACCTAAAGATTCTTGTATATACGCAAACAAACCATCAGGAGCATTTGCTATTAAAGGAGAAATTAATATAGATACAATAGCTAGGAAAAAACCAAATATTTTACCTGCTCTTACTGTTTGGCTGTCTGATGCATTTTTACTAAAATACTGTCTATATAAATCAAATCCAAAAAGCGTGGCACTACTATTTAATAAACTGTTAAAAGAACTTAATATAGCACCAAATAATACCGCAGCAAAGAAACCTAAATAAGCACCAGGCAATACTTTACGCACTAATGCTGGGTATGCCTGATCTGCGTTTTCTAAATTCCCCTCGAATAAATGCCATGCAATAATACCAGGTAAAACCACAATTACTGGAATTAAGAATTTTACAAATCCGGCTAAAATCATTCCTTTTTGACCTTCTTTTAAGCTTTTTGCACCAAAAACACGCTGTAATATAGATTGGTTGGTTCCCCAGTAATACATTTGAGCAATCATCATACCCGTAAAAATAGTCCCGAAAGGAATAGAAGAAGTAACACTACCCTTGGCGTTAAACTTCTCTGGGTTACTGGTCCACAAAATATCTAAACCGTTTGTAACACTACCATCACCAATTACCATTAATCCAAAAATTGGAATTAAAAGACCGCCTATTAGTAACCCAATAGCATTAACTAAATCTGAAATAGCCACAGCCCTTAATCCACCAAAAATAGCATAAATAATACCTATAATACCAATAGACCAAACACAAAGCTGAATTACAGCTCCTTGAGAAATATTTAGTGTTTCGGGTAAATTAAACATAGTACTAAAAGCCAAGGAACCAGAGTATAAAATGGTTGGCAATAAAACCACACCAAATGCTATTAAAAATAAGATAGATAAAATGGCTTTTGTTTGCCCATCAAACCTGTCTTGTATAAACTCTGGTATTGTAGTTATACCAGAACGCATATACTTAGGTAACAAGTAAATTGCTGTAAAAATCATTGCAATTGCAGCCAATGTTTCCCAAGCCATTACCAATACACCTTCTGCAAAAGATTGTCCGTTTAAGCCTACTATTTGCTCTGCAGATAAATTGGTTAGTAGTAAGGAGCCTGCAATAGTAATAGCTCCTAAACTTCTACCGCCCAAATAATATCCGTCTGCTGTACTTTCATCGGTTTTTCTTGTGGCATACCACGCTACAAAACCTACTAAAATGGTAAACCCTAAGAATGATATAATAGAAAGTGTATCCATAATTTTATTGTTTTTGTGTTAATCTAAGTAATCCGCAAGACGGAATTTCTACAGCTAAAATTCCTTTATTCAAAGCATACTTTTTGGTACTTATTACGGTACCCTCACAATTGTAAATTGTTCCTGTATAAGTACCTAAATCTTGCGTATTCTGTACAATTAAACTAGTAGAAAGCTTGCCGTTTAAAATATCTATATATTGAGTTTTGCTGTTAATTTGTGCCACATAATCATCAAAAACACCTAAAAGCAACTTATTTTGGTTTACAACTTGCTTTACAGGGTAATTAGCTAAAGGCTTAAAAGGTGTAAAATTACCCGTTGTAATTAGTTCTTTATTTTTATTCCAATATTTGGTATAAAAACCAATCATATTTAAAAATTCTTGTGGAGCATCTTTTAATAAAACCGATAATTGTGGCACTCCAAACAAAGTATTTACAAGTTGTAAAGCTGCTACTTCTAAACGCTCATCATTATGCCAGGTAATCATATCAGAATGTACTGCAGTATTACCAGCTAGCATTTTTATATCTGCTATTCTAATACGGTTCATAGTTGCGTCTCCAGGGCAATCAAAAGCTCTAAACATATTACCATATTTACGCATAGCCGGACCTGTATATTTTTGTCTAAATTCTACAAAAACATCTGGTTTTATTGCTTTTAAAGTACTTATAACGTCTAAAAGCAGTCTATCTACCGCTTCATTAACAGACGTATAATCCATATCTGTGGTAATTTCTTTTTTAGTTTCTGGGTAAAACTTAAAATCATCAATAAAATCTAATTTAAATCCGTCTAAGTTCCAATCAACTAAAGCCGATTTGTAAATGTTTATTAAATAATCTCTAACCTCGGGGTATCTGGGATCAAAAACAGGAGCCCATCTGTGGTTTTCTGTTAAAAACTTGCCCTTAAAACGTTTGTATGCTTTAGATTTTTTTCCGCAAAAAGGTACAGAATACCAAAAGCCTACTTTTAAACCTGTAGCGTGTACTTTACTTACAAACTCTTTTGTTTTGGTGATACGTTCTGGCAACCAATCTCCCGTATAATCATAACCTCTGTTGCCATCGTTTGTTTGCCAACCATCATCAATTATAATAGCTTTATACCCTAATTCGCTAGCCTTTTTACATTCTTTTTCTAAAAGGTCTTCATCTAAATTTTGATGAAAATTGTACCAAGTAGAATATAAAGGAGCATTTGCAATTTCTGGTACGCTTGTAGGTTGTAAATCATCAAAAGTTTCCCACCATTTAGAAACATCTTTTAATACATCAGAAAAATGAATATCTCTAGCATCTATTCTAAGTTGCATATTAAATTCACTTAAAGGAAAATGACGCTCTGTAAAGAGTGTTACAAAACAGTAAAAACAATCATCTTCTTCTCTAATTTGTGCATTTAACTCAAGCATATTTATGGCATTAGAACACGCAAAAGTATGTGTGTTTGTATCGTCATTACCAAATAAGCTAATAATTGGTGCGTCTATAGAAACGCGAGACTCCATAAATTGCAACTCCCAATCTGCTTGTATTCTTTTATTAAAATCTGTAGTAGGTTTCCAAATACCTTTAACGTTATGTGCAGGAATTTTCCATTTTAATGAAATTGGTCCTGGTATTTGTGCTTCTTTAGCGTTTATACTAATATTAAATATAGTTACTTGGTCTTGTGTAGACAAGTTGGTTATTGTGGTAATAAAATTACTTGTATTACCCTCTATTTGTATATCTTCAGCAGAAATGATAGTCGTTTGTTTTATCATTTTATATTTTTATTAATTGTAAAGTTTTGTGTTTTTGTATTGTTTTGCGTTGCAATAAATAAGCTGTTGTTATCTTTTGTATTTACTTCTATTATATGGTTAGATTGATGTGGTACATAGAAACCCGAATTAGCAGTGTTTACTACTTTAAATCCATTTTCACTACCTTTTAAATACACTCCTTTTATAGCTTCTGTTGTGCCATAAATTGTTTCTGCTGTAGTGTCGTTACCAACAAGAAGGGCATCTAAATAGCCATCGTTATTTATGTCTTTAATAAGAATGTCGTTTATTGGAGCAAGCTGACAAGCTTGTGGTAATTTGGTTATTTTAAAAGTGTTATTTCCTAAGTTCTCTATGTAACTGCTAGCAAAAGTGGTTGCTTTAAGCGTTTCTTCATCTAAATTTTTTATATCTAATAGTGTTACAAAATCTGGTTTAGAAAAATCTTTATAGCTATTGTATTTCTGTTTTAAAACAACCAATTGTTTCATAACATCATCTCTAGTTTGTACAGGAAGTAGAACGTTATTTTTGGTTGGGTCGTTAAAATACTGCGCCACAATAGGGTCTATACTTCCGTTGTTATCAAAATCTTTATTGTAAACGTATACAGGCTTATTTTCTTTAGGGCAAACAAAACTATTTTCTCCTTGGTTACCTGCAATAAAATCTATATCGCCATCATTATCAAAATCACCAGCTTTAATGGTGTTCCACCAACCCAAAACTTCTGTGGCTTTATTAGCAGCGTTTACCCAGTTAGGAGTGCTCTTTTTTAAGGTACCATTGTTATTTATAAAAATTGAAATAGACATCCACTCTCCTACTACAATTAGATCTTGCCAACCATCATTATTAACGTCTTGCCACGTTGCATCTGTAACCATACCAATGCCTGTTAAAGCATCGTTTTTAATAGCAGTAAAAATGCCCGAATTATTTTGTAACAAGCTACTTTCTGGTGTTGTTGGGTAACGACCTTTAACCAATCTACTACCTATAAAAAAGTCTATATCGCCATCCTTATCATAATCATTTGCAGCAATACAAGACCCAATATTTGTTATTTTTGGTAAATTATTAGTAGCTAAGGAAAAAACTCCTTTTCCGTTGTTAATGTAAATTCTGTCTTGTAATTCAGGTGAATTTGTAGCAAACTCAGACCCTCCACTTGCTACGTAAATATCTAAATCGTTATCATTATCTATATCTACAAAGCTAGCCGCAGTATCTTCATAAATACTATCTAATTTTTGAGTAATTTGATAAACTCCGTCCTTATTCTGTGTCCATACAGTAGAAGGTTCTCCTTTGCTACCACCAATAAAGAGCTCATCTCCAACTTTTAAATCTACGTTAGCAGCCGCTATACACGGTCCAAATTTAGAGTATTGGCGCATTAATAAATGTTGAGAAACAAAATCGTGTCCACTATTTTCTTTATGTGTAAATGGTAAAATAGATGTGTTGGTTTGTAATATAGTTGCTGTTGCAACTGTTTTTATATTGTTTTCTTTAGCTGATGAAATATCGATTTCTAAAACTGAATTAATTTTAGGGTTATACAAAGTAGAAATCAAATTGTTTGGCCATATAACCTGTAGAGAGTCTACCTTTGTAGTTTTTACACCAAAGTGAAGAATTGGTTCTACAGACGATAAATAACCACGTGTAAGCGACTGGTATTGCGTTTGCAATACACCATTAGACCACAAATTTACTTTTGCGCCAATTGCTTTTTTATTTTTTGATGTTCCTTTAAGCTTTAGCCTTAAAAAGTTAGATTGTGGCTCTAAAGTTGTTGTGTTATTTTGGAGAATAAATGCATTTTGATTTATGTTATTTACTACAATATCTAAATCTCCATCATTATCTAAATCTGTAAAGGCAGCACCATTACTAAAAGAGTTTTTAGGAGAAACCCAATTGGTACTAACATCTGTAAACTTTAAGCTATTGTTATTCTCATAAAAATAGTTTGGAACAAAAACACCTGGAGCTTTAGCTATTAGTTGCGATAATTTTTTGTTTTTTGAATCTTCTGAGCCAAAAATAGTACTCTGCTTAGAGTAATTTATAAAATCTAAATCTGTAATATCTTTTACATAGCCATTAGTAATATATATGTCTTTATCACCATCATTATCAAAATCTACCATCATAGGAGACCAACTCCAGTCTGTGGCAGCAATACCAGACAAATTACTAGTTTCACTAGCCTTTAAAATAGAATCTTTTAATAATCCGTTATTAATTTGCAGAGAATTATGCATAAACTGCGGTGTGTAATTATTTCTTTTAGAGGTTAAAAACTTATCATAGTTCATAGTCCCTAACATACTTTTTTGTCTGCTGTAGTTTTCAGGAAACATATCTAAAACCAGCACATCTGGATACCCATTATTTGTAACATCTGCAATATCTACACCCATTGCATTATAGGTTTGCTGACTTAAAAATTTCTTATTTATTTCAGAAAAACCTCTGTGCTTGTTATTTGTAGTGTCCATACCTTTATTTAGGTACACTAAATCTTCTGTTAAAAAGTCGTTTGTAACATAAATATCTGGTAGATTGTCATTATTAATATCTTGTACACTTACACCCAATGAAAACCCTTGATATGTAATGCCCAAAGAATCTGAAACATTTGTAAAAATAGGATGGTCTACTCCTTTTTTACTATCATTACGTAGTAAATAATCTGCCAATTCTTTTGGCATATAATGTTTTGGTACTGGTGAATTTTGAGAAAAGCGAACCTTACCATTGTGACCAATAAACACATCTAAATCACCATCTAAATCATAATCTAAAAATACAGCTTGTTGACTGTATCTAGGATCGTTTAATTGGTATGCCTCTGCTTCTTCTTTAAAAGTTGGTACACCATTTTTGTTTAATTTTTGATTAATAAAAAGTAAGTTATTACAGTCGTTATTACAATTTGGTCCGCCAACGCTTAAGTAAACATCATCCCAACCATCTGCATTAATATCTACAATTGCAACACCTGTTACCCAAGAATTGGTAGTAAAATTGGCCTCTTCAGAAATATCTAAAAAAGTAAGCTTGCCTTTATTTAAGTATATTTTAGATGATACTTGGTTTCCTGTAAAGACAACATCTTGTAAACCATCATTATTAAAATCGCCAATACCAACGCCTCCACCATTATATATGTATTGAAACGTAACTATATTTAAGCTATCATTATCTATAATAGTATTATTAAAATCTAGGTTTGAGTCACTGGTAGTAACGTACGTAAAACGTTCCTCTTTGTTTTGGTTAGAACAAGAGAAAAATAATGTTAGAATGGCGCAATAAAAGATTAGATATTTCAAAATAATAAAGAGTTTAGTTATAAGAGCCAAGTTATAAAAACTTGGCTCTTATTTGTAAATTAAAAAAATTCAAAAAAAACTAACTCAATTCTTTAATAATTAGGATTCTGTTTTAAATTAGGATTAGCATCTCTTTCTGAGTTAGGAATCCAAATAACTTCATCTCTACCAGGAGTAAACGTACCACCACTAATAGATTTTGGATGATTAGGTTGCGCACCATTTGTTACGTGTAAAGATGTTGCCCCCAAATAATCGTCTGCTAATCCCCAACGTACTAAATCAAAATAACGATGACCTTCACCAGCTAATTCCATTGCTCGTTCTTCTATTATAGCCTGTCTAACTTCGTCTTGAGATACAGCTGTAGTTGCTGTTAAACCAGAACCTGGTCTTTCTCTAACCATATTTAAATATCCTATAGCCTCTGCTGTTTGTGCATCTTCATTTAATGCTTCTGCTAACATTAGTAAAACATCAGAATATCTAATAACCCTCCAATTAGTACCAACATTAGTCCCTAATCTATCAACTTCTGTTCTTTCTCCTATATCTAAACCAGCGTATTTTTTAGAGAATATAGGTTCTACACCAAAATCTTCTGCAATACCTATATCTTCTGCAAAATCTGTAAAATAGTCAGACCCGCCGTAACCTGTAGAACCAGGATAATCATAAACTAAAGTTTCATTTCTTCTAAACGTATCTCCATTATCTTCAAACAATTTTTTTAACCAAGGATTAAAAATATGTCCGTTGTCAGCAGATTTAGCTGGCGGAGCATAATCTATATGAAAATTACCCATTGTACCAGTTTGCGGAATATCTGAACCCCAAACAAAGTTTGTTTGACCTAAAAATTGTAATTCAAATACAGATTCTGCATTGTTTTCATTAGCTTCAGTAAAATTATCTCCGTATTCTGATGCTGGTAATAAGGCATATTTACCAACCAAGGTACTTAATGTTTGGTGTGCATTTGTCCAGTCTTTCATATACAAATAGCTTTTACCTTTTAAAGCTGTAGCAGCACCAGACGTTACTCTACCTAAATTGGTGCCATCCCAACTTTCAGGTAACATTGTTTCTGCTTTTTCTAAGTCTTCAATTATTTGTTTCCAAACATCTGCTTGTGGAGCCTGGTTTAGTAAAAGATTGTCAAAATCTGGAGTATCTGGAATAATAGGAACATTACCATATAAGTTTAATAAGTACCAATAATCAAAAGCTCTTAAAAAATATGCTTGTCCAACTAAAGGATTGTAATCTTCTTCTGCAATACTTTCTTTAGATGTATTAACTATTATATTATTACATCTAGAAATAGATTTGTAAAGTTCTTGCCAAAGCTCTGTAGACCAGCGATCTCCTGGTTTACCTTGTAGAGTAGACATTGTTGTATTAAGATCTAAAGGTATTACGTTATACTCATCTGACCTTAAAAAGGCTCCAGTGTGTATAATTCTTCCCCAAAAAAAAGTTCCTGTTATTGGATGAAAAGCTCCGTTAATAGCAGTTTCTACTTGTTCTGCTGTATTACCAAAATTCCCTGTAGAGGTCGCATTATTATTTGGTTGATCTAAAACATCATCAGAACAACTAGAGATAAACACCATAGATACTAATAATAGCGTACTAAAAGGCGATTTTATTTTATATATATTTTTCATAATTGTATGAGTTATTTTTTAAAAACTTGCTGTTACACCAAGACTAATTGTTCTTGCATTTGGATAAGATCTAGCATCTAAACCCCTACCTAATAAAGGGTTTACAGCAGTTCTAACACCAGGCACACCAGAATTAATGTTTGCTCGGCCACCATTTGTTGAGGCAACATCAGGATCATAACCGCTGTAACTAGTAATTACAAATACATTTTGTAGGTTTAGTGATACTCTTAAATCTTTTACCCAATCAGTACCTAAAACTTCATTAGGAAATTTGTAACCAAGTTCTATATTTTTTAATCTAAAGAAAGAACCATCTTCTACAAAGAAAGATGAAGGAGCTCTATTACCCTGCTCATCAGCAATTGTAGCTCTTGGTATATTTGTATCTGTATTGGTTGGAGTCCAGGAGTTTAAAACTTCTGTTAGTTTACCGCCATCTTGCCATAAAATGTTGTAATAACGACCAACGTTATAAATTTCATTTCCTTGTACACCATTAAAGTTTAATGCAATATCAAAATTTTTATATTCTCCAGTAAAGTTTAAACCATATGTAAAATCTGGTGTTGGATCTCCAATAATACCTATATCATTTTCATCTACAATACCATCTCCACTAGTATCAACACGTACAAAATCTCCTGTAGCTGGATTAACTTTGTCTTCAACCGTCCAACCGTAAAAAGCACCAACAGGGCTATTAGCTTGTGTTCTGTTTACAATACGTAAATCTTCATCTATTTCCGGGCCTAATATGGTAGCAGGTATATCTTTTGCTTCATTTTTAAGGTTAAAAGAAAAATTTGTGCTTACATTATATTTAAAGTCTCCATCAGATTTTTTGTAACTCAAATCAAACTCAAAACCATTATTTACTAATGTACCAGCATTTCTAATAACAGGTAAACTAACACCAGCAGTAGATGGTACACTAATAGGTACTAGAGCATCATCTACATTTTTTGTGTAATAATCTGCTGTAAATTTAAGAGCATTGTTAAACATTGCTAAGTCTACACCAATATCAAAAGTTTTAGTTGTTTCCCAAACTAAGTCAGGATCTGCTAGTCTTGTTTGCGCTAGTCCAGGTGCTAGAGTACCACCAAAGCTAGTGTTAGACTGATTGGCTAAAAATACTGATTGTGTTGGGTAAAAAGCATCTGGATAAGATCCAAGTTCACCATATGAAACTCTTAATTTTAAAAAGTTAACTGTTTCTGACTCAAAAAAGTCTTCGCTACTAATATTCCAAGCACCAGAGAAAGCAGGAAAATAACCAACTCTATTGTCTTTATTAAATCGAGATGATGCATCTCTCCTAACTGTAGCAGAAAATAAATATTTACTGTCATACCCATAGTTAAAACGCCCAAAATAAGATAATAAAGCAGCTTTATTATCTTCACCTAATGGTTGTATTAACGTACCTAAAGCACTAGCTACTCTTGTATTATTACTAGGAGTATCCTCACCGTACAAACCGTTGCTTGTCTGGTTTTCTAAAAATCTTGTATATCCTAAAACAACATCTACCTTATGTAAATCATTAAATGTTTTTTTATAATTAATAGTAGGCTCAAACAACAAGTTTACATCCTCTTGCGTATAGTTTGTTAAATCATTTACTACATTTAAATTACGCACAGCATCTATTGGATTGTTAGGATCTGTCATCTCAAACGTTGGAGTAAATTGGTAATTTTTTCTGTGTCTATAATCTAAACCAAAATTTACAGCGGCAGATAAATTGTCTGTAATATCATAATCTAACTTTAAGCTTGTAAATAATGTTCTTGTAGTTTCTTTATTATCTTCTAAAGATGCCAAACCGTACTGGTTTAAACCACCAGGACCGTGAATAGGCAAAGAAGGCCCATCAAAACCACCTTCATAATTTGGATTAGATAACGCAATTGTTGGTGCTGTTACGGCATCAAAACCATACCAATTATTACTTTGTAACTCCCCTTCTGTAATACCTAAAGAATGTGTTATTTTTAATTTATTAAATTGATGTTCAGAATTAAACCTTGCATTTAACCTTTTAAATCCAGAGCCTACTAAAATACCATCTTGGTTAAAATAGTTTACAGACCCAAAATAAGATGAAACTTCACCGCCACCATAAATAGACAATCCGTAATCTTCTACAATACCAGATTGTAAGGACTCTTCTTGCCAATCTGTACTTACTCCATTCCAAGTTACAGAGTTAGCAGAACCATCATTAATAAAACGTTGGTTTAAGTAATTGGTATATTGCTCACCATTAATAAAATCTAATTTTTTACTAGGAGAATCTACACCTACTCTGGCATTAAAATCTACTTTTAAAGCCTGATTTTTTCTACCATGATTTGTTTTAATTAAAACCACACCATTTGCTGCTCTAGAACCATAAATTGCAGCAGCAGCGGCATCTTTTAATACAGATATATCATCAATATCCTTTGGATTTACATAATCCATATTGTCTACAAATAAACCATCTACAATGTATAATGGGTTAGCATTACTTAAAGAGTTTATACCCCTTACAAACACATTTGGAGATCCGCCTGGTTGGCCACCTGGAGCTTCAATTTGTATACCAGACAGTTTACCTTGCAGTGCCGTTGTTGGGTTACTAGCAATTGTATTTACTACTTCTTTACCTTTTATTGTAGCTACGGCACTAGTAGCCTCTCTTTTACTTGAGGTACCGTAACCAACAATTACAACTTCGTCCAATGCTTCTGCATCTTCTTTCATTACAACATTTACAGTTTCTTGATTGGTATATGCTATTTCTTGAGTAATGTACCCAACATAACTAAATACCAAAACATCACCAGAAGTTAAGTTCTTAATAGTATAAAGACCATCAAAATCTGAAATTACTCCATTGGTAGTTCCCTTTACAGAAATATTCACATCAGGTAGTGGATATTCCCCATCTGTAACAGTACCTGTTACAGTGTTTGTTTGTGCATTTGTTACAAAGCCAATAAGTAATATGGCTGCATAAAACAAAAGCTTAAGTTGTTGCTTAGTCATTTAATAAAGTGTTAAAGTTTATAGTTGTTCTATTTTAATTTTAACAAAACTGTGATACAGTATGCTACAAGCAAATATATACATAAATATCATATCTTCAAATTTTTACAAATAAATTTAAAGATTAGCTAATAAAATGTGACTAAAAATTGGGTATTGATACTAAAGAGAATTTCTCTTCTTTATTTGAGAGGGAATAATTTTATGAACAGCAATTTTATCTTTAACAAATGCAGCTGCTTCAATAGCCATTTCTTTAAAATCCGCGGAAATAGTGGTAATGCCGTTAAAAATAATTTCTTTAGCATCACTATCATTATGCGTAATAATACCTACATCTTCTCCTAACTTGTAACCTTCTTGAACTGTGTCTTTTAACACTTGCCACAAATTGGTATCACTAATAAAAAAATAAAGTGTATTTTTTTTAACACTACCTTGTTTGTGAGTTTTTTGTATAGATCCGTTTATAGAGTAATCATCAATAAACCTTGTAAACCCATTTTTTATACCTTCTGGATAATCAGAGTCACTTCTATAAAAAAGAATCATTTTATCATACTTTTTAATACCATCATATAATTCTTGTAGTCTTTGATAGGTAGAGTTTTCAAACTCTTGAGAAATAAAAGAATACTCCTGTGGCATTTCTATATATCTATCTATAATAAGCAATTTTTCAGATGGTATTTGGCGTAGCATTACCCCTACTTCTGGTACAGGAATAGGCGCTATAACATACATCCCATATTTACCATTAACAGTATCTATTATATTTTTAAAAACCTCTAGGTTATTATGATGAAAAAAAATATCTATTTGGTATTTTTTACCAAGCTCTTTTCTAAATGTATTGTAAAAATCCTCGTGGAAAGCCTGAAACGCATATAATAACAAAGCAATTTTTAGCTTAGATTTTGTATTTATGTTAGCTATATAATAGCCTTTAAAGTTTTTAGACTCTACAATGCCTCTTCCTTTAAGGTCTTCATAAGCCCTAACGATAGTTTTACGGGCAAAACCAACTTCCTTTACCATGTTATTAATAGAAGGCAAACGATCTCCCTTTTTTAAATCCTTGTCATTAATAGCATTTATAATACCAGTTACTAATTGCTCATGCTTAGACCTTAAACTTTCGTCTTTTAATTCTTTTATTTTATTAAAAAGCTCATTCATTTATACAGTGGTTACTCTAATAACTTATTGGTACAAGTTCTCAAATTATAAAAATCAAAGTTATTAAACTAATATTAGATGAGTTGTGCTACTTTTTTTACAACAGCAATATTGAAATATTAATTTTAAAACACCCTTAAAACAAAGGGTTTTACAATATAAACCTATATTATTTATCATTTACTCAGTATAAAATAAAAATAACTACATATTTATGACTTTTATAACATCTAGGGATTATAGCTAAAACGTACATATTTGTTTATACAGAAATATTTACAGGAACCTAAGAAGAGGAGATTAAAAACGTTTTGTAGACTTAGAATTGCTAAAAGATGAATAAAAACTTCAAATACATTGCTATTCTG
Organism: Cellulophaga sp.; assembly: GCF_039943695.1. Lineage (NCBI taxonomy): Bacteria > Pseudomonadati > Bacteroidota > Flavobacteriia > Flavobacteriales > Flavobacteriaceae > Cellulophaga > Cellulophaga sp. The sequence goes on from NZ_JBDVAA010000106.1 coordinate 14,262, forward strand.
CAACGCATTTCAGTTATAAATACCAATAAAACTAAAATTTAACATATTTTCTTACAAAACAAATAAAGTGTTGATTTTAAGTGATTTAAATTTGTTTATTATGTTAAATTTATAACTTATACATATTAAAAATACATAAAAGTAAATTTTTATAACATCTAAAGCTATTTTTTGTGCGTAGATATACCAGTTATTAACCCTAAATAAATTTGAACACTATGAAAACATTATCAATTGTATTATTTGCATTAGCTACGGCTGTAACTTCTTTAGTATCAACAGAAAATGTAACTGCAACTTATGCTGGATTTGAAAACGAAGTATATCAATTCTCTGCGGAAGATGGATCTACTTTGGAATTTCAAGGAGTAAGTGCAGAAGCATTAGGTAAGTATGATTTATCTGACGAAGCCTTTAAAGGCAAAACGTTTGCTATTACATACGAATCTGAAACTGTTGTGGATGCAGAAACAGAAGAAGAAACAACTACTAGCATTATTACAGACCTGGAATTGCAGGAGTAATTGCTATTTATCATTAAATTACTAAAAGCACAACTTAATTGTTGTGCTTTTTTTTGTTTTTAATAATTATACAACCTATTAATTTTTAATGTCTTAAATTTAGAACTAGCAACAATGTTTTAACTTTAATATAATATTAGGTTTAAACATTTGATTTTTTAGTGTACTATATGTATCTTCAAATAAAATACTAGACCTATGAATATAAACTTTCACTACGATGGTGTTACAGCAAGTAACCGCTTAGAAATATTAGTAGCTAAAAAAATTGATAAACTTTTAAACAAGTACGACTTTATTGTAAGTGCAGACATTTTCTTTAAAAAAGAAAATACTTCTTCGCCTGAAACAGGAAAAGTAATTGGCGTACGTTTAAGTGCACCAGGACCTAGATTATTTTCAGAATCTAGTGAGGCATCTTACGAAGCTGCTATAACATCTAGTGTAGATGATTTAAGCAGACAATTAGAAAAAAGAAAAGCTAAAATGAAAACATATTAATTCTGTTTTCATCTTAACTTTTAAGTAGTCTTTTAGGCTCTAAAAAATTTGCTAGTTTTTAATACGCTAGCAAATTTTTTAGTTCTTGCTCAAATCTATTTTTAGATTGGTATTCTTTTTCTAAATCTTTAGCAAAAGGTATTGGTGTTTCTATACTAGCTACACGCTTTACAGGCGCATCTAAATACTCAAAACAATTTTCCATTACCATTGCAGATATATCACTAGCAATACCTCCAAACATAGTATCTTCTTGTAAAATTATAAGTCGGCCTGTTTTTTTAAGAGATGTATAAATTGTTTCTTTATCTAAAGGAGCTAACGAACGTAAATCTATAAGATCTGCGCTAATATCTTTATTGTTTTCTAATGTGTTTAAAGCCCAATGTACACCTGCACCATAACTTACAATAGTTACGGCACTACCCTCTTTTAAAATGCTTGCTTTACCTAAAGGCAATGTATAATAATTTTCTGGTACGTCTTGGTAAATACTTCTATACAATCCTTTATGCTCAAAAAATAAAACCGGATTAGGATCTTCTATAGCTGTTGCTAATAACCCTTTGGCATCATAAGGAAAAGCAGGATACACCACTTTTAAACCTGGTGTTTTGGTAAACCAAGCTTCATTTGTTTGAGAGTGAAAAGGACCTGCACCAACTCCGCCACCACAGGGCATACGTACCACAACATCTGCATTTTCTGCCCAACGGTAATGAGACTTAGCTAATAAGTTTACTATAGGATTAAAACCACTACTTACAAAATCTGCAAATTGCATTTCTACAACAGCTTTGTGCCCGTTTATAGATAAGCCCATTGCAGTAGAAACTATAGCAGACTCACATATTGGCGTATTCCGAACGCGTTCTGTACCAAATTCGGCAACAAAACCCTCTGTAATTTTAAAAACACCACCGTATTCGGCAACATCTTGTCCCATAATTACAAGGTTTTTATACTTTTCCATAGCTTGTTTTAAGCCTTGAGAAATAGCATCAACCAAACGTATATTTTTAGATTCGCCTACAGGTAAAATTTCTTCAAAATTAAAAGGTTTAAAAACATCATTTAATTCGTTTTCTACTGTAGACGTTATTGTTGGCTCTTCAAAAGCAACTTGCAAGTTGTCATTTATTTCAGCTTTGTAATTAGCTGTAATACTTGTAATTAAGTCATCATTTAAAACATTGTTCTTCTTTAAAAAAGCTTCGTAATTTGCAATAGGATCTTTTTTTGCCCACTCATCTAATAATGCATCTGGCACATAAGCAGTACCACTAGCCTCTTCATGGCCTCGCATTCTAAAAGTTAAAAACTCTATTAATATTGGTCTAGGATTTTTTCTAATGCTTTCACACAATTGGTTAACCTTACTATATACCTCTATTATATTATTACCATCTATTTGGTGAGATTCTATGCCGTAACCAATACCTTTATCTACCAAATGCTCACAATAATATTGCTCTTTTGTTGGAGTAGATAAGCCGTAGCCATTATTTTCTATACAAAACAAAACAGGAAGTTGCCAAACAGCAGCAACGTTTAATGCCTCGTGAAAATCACCTTCGCTAGTAGCGCCTTCTCCTGTAAAAACAGCTGTTACTTTGCCATTATCTTTTAATTTATTAGCTAAAGCAATACCGTCTGCAACACCTAATTGTGGTCCAAGATGCGATATCATTCCAACAATATTAAATTCTTGTGTCCCAAAATGAAAACTACGGTCTCTACCTTTGGTAAAACCGTTTGCTTTTCCTTGCCATTGAGAAAATAGTCTATATAAAGGAATATCACGAGTTGTAAACACACCTAAATTACGGTGCATAGGAAGAATATATTCGTTTTTTTGTAAGGCACTAGTGACACCAACAGCAATGGCTTCTTGACCAATACCACTAAACCACTTAGAAATTTTGCCTTGACGTAATAAAATAAGCATTTTTTCTTCAATTAAACGCGGCTTTATCATACGTTTGTACAGTAATAACTGCTCTTCTGAAGAAATTGTTTTATTATTGAATTCCATTTAGCGGAAAATTTTATAAATTGAGAAATAAAAGTAACAAATTAGAAGAGATATTGTTATAAAAATTAATAATTTATCAGAAAATGTTAGATTATTATTAAATTTGAATATATAAAAAAATATTATACGATGAGTTCTATTCCAAGTGTCAATTTACAGGAATTTTTATCTGACGACAAGACACAAAAAGAAAAGTTTATCAAGGAAATTGGTAGTGCTTTTGAAAACATAGGTTTTGTTGCCTTAAGTGGCCATTTTTTATCTGATGAGTTAGTGGCAGATTTATATGAAGAAATTAAAGTCTTTTTTAACCAGCCTCAAGAATTAAAAGATAGTTATGAGATTGAAGGTATTGGCGGTCAGCGTGGATATACTTCTTTTGGTAAAGAGCACGCAAAAGGTAAAAAAGAAGGAGATTTAAAAGAGTTTTGGCACTTTGGACAGTATGTAGAAAATGATGCTAAATTAGAAGCCGAATACCCAGATAATGTTATAGTAAAAGAGCAACCTAACTTTAATGTTATAGGTGAAGAAACTTTTAAAATGTTAGAAAAAACAGCTAAGTATGTACTTAGAGCTTTAGCATTGCATTTAAATTTAGAAGAAACGTATTTTGATGATTACATTAAAAACGGAAACTCTATTTTAAGGCCTATACATTACCCACCAATTAAAGATGAACCTAAAAATGCAGTACGTGCTGCAGCCCACGGAGATATTAACCTAATTACATTGTTAATGGGTGCCCACGGTAAAGGTTTACAGGTTAAAAACCATAATGGTGACTGGGTAGATGCTATTGCACGTCCAGACCAGTTAATGATTAATGTTGGCGATATGTTATCTAGGCTAACAAACAACAAATTAAAGTCTACCATACACCAAGTGGTTAACCCACCAAAAGAATTATGGGGAACTTCTCGTTATTCTATTCCGTTTTTTATGCACCCTGTTAGTGAAATGCCACTAAATTGCTTAGAAAATTGCGTAGATGATAACAACCCAAAACAGTTTGAAGATATTACTGCAGGTGAATTTTTACACGAAAGATTGATAGAATTAGGACTTATTAAAAAGTAATAATTTCTAAAGAAGTATACACAAACAACTAAATATTGGTATTTTAAAACTCCAATATTTAGTTGTTTTTCTTTTTTATATTGAAGAACCAATATCCTTAATAAAAGCATTTAATCAATATTATAGTAAAATGGACTTACAAGACCAATTAAAAAACCTTTTTCCGGACCATAAACCAAGTGAAGATGTAGAAAAAAAAGCACCTAAAAGTGATATTTGGTTGCAAGATGATCCTATTATTTGTAAGTACGAGAAAAGAAAAGGGAAACCAATTACCATACTAGAAGGTTATACTGGTGCAGATGCAGATTTTAAGTTGTTAGCTAAAGAATTAAAGCAAAAACTTAGCGTTGGCGGTAGTTTTAAAAACGATAGCATTATAATTCAGGGAGATTATAGAGACCAGATTATGAGCATACTAAAAGAGAAAGGCTTTAACGTTAAACGCGTTGGTGGTTAAAAGTGTTAATTTTTTTTTGATTATTTAGATAAAAATGTAATTTTAATAGTTCAAATCTAGAAAACTACTATGGGGTCCATCTTACACATAACCAACGGAGGAAACTTTACAGATAGATTGAAAAACTTACCTATAAAAGGAGACATTATTACCTGGAATGAGATGTTGTGCGAAGGCAAAACATTAAATAACGTAGGTAGTGAAAGTTTTTGGAAAGCTAGGTTTGATTTTTTAAGCAAAAACTATAAGGTTACTAAAGCAAAGTTTATTGATTTAACATTAAAAGAATACAGGTCTTTATGTAATCATAAAAAAGAAAATAAAATTGTTTTATGGTTTGAGTATGACTTGTTTTGTCAGATTAATATGCTTGCCGTTGTTAGTTGGTTAAAAATGCACCGCAGATACGCAGAAATATCTGTAGTTTGTAGCGGAGAAATAGAAGGAAAATCTAAACTTTATAGTTTATCTGAATTAACAAACGACCAACTACTGCAGCATTATGAAGAGCGTACGTTTTTACGACAAGATGATATAGAATATGCAGATTATATATGGCAGTTGTATTGTAGTGATAATCCTATTAGGTTAGAAAACTTAACAGATTTTGCCAAATATAGATTTCCTTACTTAGAAAAAGCTATAGAACTTCATTTACAACGCTTCCCATCTATTAAAAATGGCTTAAATGCAGTAGAAAATAATCTTTTGCAATTGGCATCAACCAAAAAACCAAAAACCAAAAACGAACTTATTAAAAAGTTACTTGTAGCAGATAATAACTACGGTTTTGGAGATATTCAATATCAAAAAATAATAACTTCTTTAAAACCTTTATTTGGTTCTTTTAACCCAGTTAAACTAACAAAAAAAGGAAAAGAAATACTAGAGCAACAAACAAGTTATTACTCTTGTATACAAGATAATGACGTTTATTTAGGTGGTGCATTAAAGTATAACTTTTTGTACAACACCAATACAGACAGAATCCTTAAATTATAATATGCAATTAAGTCCATCGGAGTTAATTTTAAATGCTGACAATAGCATTTATCACCTTAATATATTACCAGAAGATATAGCAACTACCATAATTACTGTTGGCGATCCCGACCGTGTTGGTGAAGTATCTAAGTATTTTGATACCATAGAGCTTAAAAAAGGTAAAAGAGAGTTTATTACACATACTGGTGTACTTAACGGAAAACGTATTTCTGTTATTTCTACAGGTATTGGTACAGATAATATAGATATTGTTTTAAACGAATTAGACGCTTTAGTAAATATAAATTTTACTACAAGAACTATTAAAGAAGAGAAAACAACTTTAGATATTATTAGAATTGGTACATCTGGTGCAATACAAGCAGATATTCCTATAAATTCTTTTCTAATGAGCGAATATGCCATTGGCTTAGATAGCTTGTTGCAATTTTATGATAGCAAACACGTACAGCATACTGAAATTCAGGATGCTTTTGTGACACATACAAATTGGGCAAAAGAGAAATCTACACCCTATGTTGTTACTTGCAGCACAAAACTAGCAGATAAAATATACTCAGATAAATTTGTAAAAGGTTTTACCGCTACAAATGTTGGTTTTTATGGTCCTCAAGGCAGAATTTTACGTTTAAACACTCAGGATAACGAGTTAAACAACAAAATAGCATCTTTTAGGCATAATAATTTAAAAGTTACCAATTTAGAAATGGAAACTTCTGGTATTTATGGCTTAGCAAAATTGCTTGGTCATAATGCATTATCATTAAACGCTATTTTGGCTAATAGAGCTAACGGAGAATTTTCTGTAACACCATCAGAAACTGTAGAAGAGTTAATAAAATATACGCTAAACAAGCTAACATCATAGTATTGAAAACAGTTAAAATAATAGGAGTTCCGGAGCATTTTAATTTACCTTGGCATTTAGCTATAGAAGAAAATGCATTTAAAGACCGTGGTATAAATTTAGAATGGACAGATATTCCTGAAGGTACAGGAAGAATGTGTCAAATGTTGGCAGATAACGAGGCAGATATAGCTATTATACTTACTGAAGGTTTGGTAAAAAGTATTACTGCAGGTACAAAAGCAAAAATTGTACAAGAGTATATTGCAACACCTCTTTTATGGGGAATACATGTTGGTGCAAACAGTAAGTACCAGACTATAGAAGAGCTTATAAATACCAAAGCAGCAATTAGTAGGTTTGGTAGTGGTAGTCATTTAATGGCATATGTTAATGCACAAAACAAAAATTGGGACACCAGCAAATTACAGTTTCAAATTATTAATAATTTAGATGGCGCTGTAGAAGGATTAACTAACGGTACTGCAGATTATTTTATGTGGGAACATTTTACTACAAAACCTTTAGTAGATAATGGAACTTTTAGAAGAGTAGCAGACTGCCCTACTCCTTGGCCTTGTTTTGTAATTGCTGCAACAGATAATTTTATTGCAGAAAATTCTGGTACACTACAACATATTTTAGAGGTAATTAATATGTATACTGAAGAATTTAAAACTATACCAAGTATAGATAGGACTTTAGCTAATAGGTATGAACAAAAGTTAGAAGACATACAAGAATGGATGTCCAAAACACGTTGGAGTCAGTCACAATTAAACACAAAAACATTAGAGAAAGTACAAGACACTTTACTTTCTTTAGATTTAATAGATAAAAAACTAGACAGTAACTCTGTTTTACTTTCATAAATAAGCTCAATTACCATTCTATCTGTGCCTTTCCACTATCTTTTAGAATGGTATTTGCAGCACTAAAATGTTTGTTGCCAAACCAATACCCTCTATTTGCGCTTAAAGGAGATGGGTGTCCGCTTGTTAAAATATGATGCTTTTTAGTGTCTATTAATTTTGATTTCTTTTTGGCAAATCCACCCCAAAGTAAAAAAATAACACCTTCTTTTTCCTCAGATATTTTACTAATAACAGTATCTGTAAACGTTTCCCATCCTTTTTTTTGATGACTACCAGCCTCGTGTGCTTTAACAGTTAATGTAGCGTTTAATAACAGAACACCCTGTTTAGCCCATCGTTCTAAATTACCACTTTCAGGATACGATATATTTAAATCGGTTTCTAATTCTTTAAAAATATTTATTAATGATGGCGGATGCTTAATATCATCTTTTACAGAAAAACACAATCCGTTTGCCTGGTTTGGTCCGTGATAAGGATCTTGACCAATAATAACCACCTTAGTATCATTAAAAGAACTCCAATTAAAGGCAGCAAATATGTCTTTTTTTTCAGGATAACATGTATTTTTTTTATACTCTTCAGTAACAAAAGAAGTAAGCTCTTTAAAATACTCTTTTTTAAACTCTTGTAAAATAATATGACTCCAACTTTCTGGTATACTTGTTTTCATTCTTTATCAAAACTAATTATTCAACTAAAATAATACTATCTTTAAACCCTTGAAAAAATATACGCATTGAAAAAATTAAAATTTCCTTCTGCACAAGCAATTTTATTAGTAATAGCAGCACTTGTAGCTGTTTTAACATATTTAGTGCCAGCCGGTAAATACGACACATTAACGTATAATGAAGCTGATAATACGTTTGTTAGAAAAAGTGGATCAGAATCTACTGTAATACCTGCCACTAACGAGGTACTAACTACATTGCACATTAATATTCCTTTAGAAAAATTTAAAAACGGAGATATAAGAAAGCCTATAGGTATACCTGATACTTATAAAGAGATTGAGGCACAACCACAAGGTGTAGCAGCTTTTTTAAAATCGCCTATAAAAGGAATAATTGAAGCTGCAGACATCATTTTTTTAGTCTTAATTATTGGTGGTTTAATTGCCATAATGAATTTAACTGGTGCATTTGATGCCGGAATTGCCTGGTTAGCTAATAAGTTACAGGGAAAAGAATACATATTAATAATTTTGGTTACTTGCCTTATTGCTTTAGGCGGAACAACTTTTGGTTTAGAAGAAGAAATAATAGCCTTTTACCCTATTTTAATTCCCATATTTTTAGCTGCTAAATATGATGCAATGGTTGCTTTGGCATCTATTTACATTGGTTCATGTATAGGTACTTTAGCTTCTACCATAAATCCGTTTAGTGTTATTATAGCATCTAATGCAGCTGGTATAAACTGGACATCTGGTATTGATGGTAGAGTTATTACACTTGTTTTGGGTTTAATTATTTGTATTATTTACATTACTAGATATGCACAGCGTGTTAAAAAGGACCCTACTAGGTCTATTATTTATGACCAAAAAGCAGAAATAGAACACCTATTTGGATCAGACGCTAGTAAGACTAACTTAAAATTAACTGGTAGACTACGCTTAATATTGCTTGTATTTACAGCTTGTTTTGTTGTAATGGTATACGGTGTATCTAGTTTAGACTGGTGGTTTGTAGAGATGACAACTGTGTTTTTAGTAGGCTCTATAATCATAGGTATTATTGCAAAAATAAAAGAAACACAATTTATAGATACTTTTGTTAAAGGTGCAGGAGACCTATTGGGAGTTGCTTTTATTATAGGTATTGCCAAGGGTGTGACCGTTTTAATGCAAGATGGTGCAATAGGAGATACACTATTATACTACGCGTCTAGTGTTACTAGCGGTATGGAAAAAGGTATTTTTATTAACTCTGTAATGTTGGTGTATAGCGGACTTTCATTTTTTATACCTTCTACATCTGGTATGGCTGTTTTAAGTATGCCTATTATGTCGCCTTTAGCAGACACAGCAGGTATTGGCAGAGAAATGATTGTAAATGCGTATTTGTATGGTATGGGGTTATTTAAGTTTATAAACCCTACCGGATTAATACTTGCTTCTTTAGCAATTGTGAAGGTTGGTTACAATAAATGGCTAAAATTTGTATGGCCTTTAGTAGCTATTTTAACCATATTTTTAATGGTAGTGCTTACTGTATCTGTTTATTTATAAATAAAACTAGCTTTATATTTATAAAGTGACAGGAATTATTTTTTTCAACAACGTTAAAAAATAGAGTTGTCACAAATGGCGTATTTTGTAATTATGTACAGATATTTTTAAATACGTGATTCTCGTAGATTTGGAATTTTTAGTAAAAAATAATTTCTACTTAGTAGTACAATCTAAAATCTAGCAGTTTACACATTTTATAATGCCTTTGGTGTAACTCTTCTACAACATCAAACATATTATCATCTTCTTTAAATAAATTAAAGAATGCTTTATCTAGTTCTGAGCTAGTTATTCCATTAAATTCATTACCATAGCCAGAAACACCTTTAGCACCAGTTATGTCTATAAAATACTGAGCTTCTTCTTCGTCTAAATCTAAAACTTTAGCATTAGAAAAGTGTAAAATTTTATCTTGTAATTTACCTTCAAAAATTTCTGCTATTTCTTGTAAACTATAATAATAGTCATTTAAGCAAATACTATTAGCTTCGCCAGTTATAACTAAGTAAATTATTTCATAGTTTTTAAAATTATGATCATCTAAAAGCAGTGTATTCAAACTTGCTTCTAAACCTTCAATAGTGTCACAAGTTTTATAAATACTAGCTACACCATATTGCTTAGTTAACTCTGCTAATTTTTTTTGAGCATCAGTAAATGTTTCAATTTCTATATCATCTACTGCTTCTAAACAGTAAATAAAATAATCTGGATCTATTAATTCTTCTTGGGGTAATTGTTGCCTTTTTTCTAACAAACTTTAGTATTTATGATAACAAATAAAATGCAAAAATAATACTTATCTTTTAGTCTATTTATTTTTTAACACCCGTTAAAATTTCATCAGACAAGCCAATATCTTTACTCTTATGTATTACAGATATATCTCCGGTACTCTCTAAAACAACAGCTAAAGCTTCACTTTTATCTTTTACATTTGCCTCTCTAAGCTTAGCGTAAACATCTTTAGCATCTACATTTGTTTTTCTTAAATTATTAAGAATAAATTCTCCGTTTTCCATTAATAACATTGGTTTATTGGTAAACAAATTATTAAACCATTCAAAATTTCGTTTGCAATATGAAAAAACAGATTGAAATAAGATGATGCCACCCAAAGCTATTGCTCCTTTAGTAATAGATTGCCCTGAGTTTAAAACTATAGATGCTAATATAGAGCCTATAGCTATTGTAGAAGCAAAGTCAAAACTAGACATTTTTGCAAAAGTTCTTAGCCCAGATATTCTGGTAATTACAATAATTATTGTAAAAATTGCTAAAATACTTAGTATAACTTTTCCTATAATATCACCTGAGGCAAACAACCAATTTTCCATATCTATTTTTTTATTTCAAAACTATAGATATTAGTATTTTGTAATTGTCTTAATTAGATTTTATGTTAACGCTATACATTTTTTAGCCTTTTAAATAAAAAAGCACTAACAAAACCAGATGTTTACTAGTTTAATTAGTGCTTAAAACGGAATACTCTTTAATTAATACTCTGTTTTATCTTCTTTTTTAGTCCATTCGTTAAAAGGCTTTATTGCTATCTCTGGAGACAATTGCTCAAACGGGATACTCCTTTCATTGTATGGTAACGGAATTTCTTTGTAAATAAACTCGTCATCAAACCCAATATTAGCAGCATCTGCTTGGCTACTACCGTAGTAAACTTTGTCTGGTCTAGCCCAATAAATAGCACCTAAACACATAGGGCAAGGCTCACAAGAGGTATAAATTGTACAACCATCTAACTGAAAAGAATCTAAATTTTTACACGCATCTCTAATTGCAGTAACCTCTGCGTGTGCAGTTGGGTCGTTAGTAGATGTTACTTTATTATTTCCTTTTCCTATAATTTTACCATCCTTTACTATAACGCAACCAAATGGTCCGCCTTCATTGTTTTGCATTCCTCTTAAAGCTGCATTTACAGCTTCTTGCATAAACTTTTCATCACTCATTTTATTTCTATTTTTTAGCAAAATACAAATCATTTTAAAATAAGCTCATATTTATTACAATTACTCGTTTTTGGGCATAAAAAAAAGTCCATCAAACTAATGATGGACTTTTTGTAAAAACTTGAAATATATATTTAGATAACTTTTACGTTTACTGCATTTAATCCTTTGTTTCCTTCTTGTAAGTCAAATTCAACTTCATCACCTTCACGGATTTCATCAACTAATCCTGAAATGTGTACAAAATGATCTTTCTCTACTCCTTCTTCAGTTATAAATCCGAATCCTTTTGTGTCGTTGAAAAACTTTACTGTTCCTTTACTCATAATAATATTGTATTAATAATTTGATATCAATAGTGCAAAGATAGTGCCAATAAAAATAGAAAGGCTCTTTTTTGTAACTTATTATTAATAAATAAATTACAAAAAATATTTAAAGTACTAATTAAAATGATTTTTAGTTGGTTTTAATACTGAAGATTTAATTGTTATTTAAAGGTATTTCTACTTCAAAAGGTACACTAATAGTATGCTTATTTATATAGTTATAACTGTATGGTTTGTTTATTGTAATTATTTTAGCTGATTTAGTTATAAAATGTATAATTCTCTTTATCTATTTTTGATGAATTCTAAACTATATTAATAGTAATAATATCTCTAAATTGATGGTGAAAAACCAGTAATACGTATCTTTACAAACTTAAAACACTAGTATTTATAAGGTTTGGAGCAGATAAAAGCGTACTTAGATCAAATAGCAACAATTTCTAATGAAGATTGGGAGTTTTTTACCTCTAAATTACAACGTAGAGTAATACCCAAAAAAGAGGTTTTTTTAAAGCTAAATGAAATAGAAAACCATATTTCTTTTATAGAAACTGGTGTAGTACGTTTGTTTATACCAAAAGATAACCCAGACAAAGAAATTACGTTTGGTTTTAGTTTTGACAATCAATTTATTAGTGCATACGATTCTTTTTTAACTCAGCAGTCCTCTGCATACGAGTTACAAGCACTTACCAAAACCACTTTATTAAGTATAACTTATGAAGATTTGCAGCAAGTATATGCAAAAACACAAATTGGTAATTTTATAGGTAGGTTAACAGCAGAGCGTTTATTTTTAATAAAGTCTAAACGAGAGCAAAACTTACTTAACCTCACTGCAGAAGAACGTTACTTAAAGTTATTTAAAGAACGCCCAGAACTTTTAAAGGTAATTCCGTTAAAGTACATAAGTTCTTACATTGGTATTACAGCACAGGCTCTAAGCCGTATAAGAAAGCGCCTATAAGCCAGCATATATTGGCTTTTTATTGATTTAGGTTCATTGTTTTGCGAAAAACTCCAATTTACCTTTGCAAAAAAAAGTTATATGGCAGTAGTCATTTTTGTTTTGGTGTTATGGTACGGAGGTTTATTTTTTCAGTCGTTCTTTTTACACCGTTATGCAGCGCACCAAGTTTTTACAATGTCTAAAACTATGGAGCGTATTACCTTTGTATTAACCTGGATTTTTCAAGGTTCTAGTTATTTAAGTGCCTATGGTTATGGCGTAATGCACCGCATGCACCACGCGTATACAGACACAGAAAAAGATCCGCACTCCCCTGCTTATGACGACAATTTGTTTTCTATGATGTGGCGTACAAAAACAGTATACCAAGACATTAATAAAGAGCGTATTGCAGTAGACAAACGTTTTACTAAAAACGTACCACAATGGAAATCTTTTGATGCTTTTGCAAGCTCTAGATTCTCTAGGCTTTTATGGATAGCACTATATATTTTATTCTTTGCCTATTTTACTACAGCCGCTTGGCAATGGGCTTTGTTACCAATTGCTTTTTTAATGGCACCAATACACGGCGTTATTATTAACTGGTTTGGACATATTTACGGTTACGTAAATTTTAAAATGAAAAACACGAGTAAAAACCTTTTTAGGTTCGATTTTTTAATGATGGGCGAAGGTTACCACAACAACCACCACAAATATGCTAGTAGAGCTAATTTTGGAGTAAAATGGTACGAGGTAGATGTTACCTATGTTATTATTAAAATACTTAATGCCTTTGGACTTATTAAACTTAGAACTATTAAAGTACCTAGTAAATAAGTTGTTTTGTAGTATTAATATCGTTTTTAGTTTTACATATTACTTTAGTAGCTAGCTAAAAAAGGATACACTTTGGTTAAAAATTAAATTTTCAAAACACTTTTGAAATGCTTTAAATCTTTGATTAAAATTGTTTTATCAACTGTACGAAATTGATGTTAGTTATTCTATGTTTACCTCAATTGTACTTCTTTAGTAATAGCTGAATTATAATAAGATAAGTCTCTTATTTTTAATTTATCATTTTCAATCTCTGCTATTTCCTAATATGGTTTTATAAGACTGTACAACCCCCTAAGCCGTGATCATATTCACCGTAATAGTACTTGCCATTAATTTCATAAAATGAATTATTCTCTGAATATCTACCAACTATCTGTCTACAATTATCTTTTAAAAAATTAACACGTAGCCTATTACGCTTTTCCGTAATGCTTTTTAATAGTTATTAACTAAACAATAAAACAGTTAAAAAAAGGTACTATTTTAACCATAAACAACACTTTTTTACAATAAAATTGATAAAATATGCAATTTAATTAGGAAATACGTAAAAAAAATAGTATAATAAAGTAAGAGAATTATTAACTAAAACACATATATGAGGCAACTAAAGATCACGAAGCAAATTACAAACAGAGATACAAAATCATTAGAGAAGTATTTTCAAGAAATATCTAAATTAGATATGGTTACCGTTGATGAGGAAGTAGAACTGGCAAAAAGAATACGAGAAGGTGATCAGGTTGCTTTAAACAAATTAGTAAACGCAAATTTACGTTTTGTAGTTTCTGTTGCTAAACAATATCAAGGTAGTGGTTTACGACTATCAGACTTGATAAACGAAGGTAACGTAGGACTTGTAAAAGCTGCACAACGTTTTGATGAAACTAGAGGTTTTAAATTTATATCATACGCCGTTTGGTGGATTAGACAATCTATTTTACAAGCAATATCTCAACTATCTAGGTTAGTGCGTTTACCATTAAATAAAATTGGAGAAATTAGTAAAATAAACAAAGTATTTTCTTCTTTAGAACAAAACTACCAAAGACCCCCAAATGCTATAGAAATTGCTAAGGAATTAGATATGAGTGCCAGCCAAGTAAAAGGTGCTTTAAAAAACACAGGCAAACACTTATCTATGGATGCTCCTTTTGCAGAAGGAGAATCGTCTAACCTATACAATGTTATATCATCTAAAGAAGCTAATAGTCCAGACGCTAAAATGATGCAAGAATCTCTTAGCTCAGATATTACTCAGCTTTTAAAGAACTTACCTCCTAGAGAAAGCGAAATTATACGTTTGTATTACGGTATAGGAGAAAAAACACCTTTAAGCTTATCTGAAATTGGAGAACTTTTTGATTTAAGTAGAGAGCGTGTTAGGCAAATTAGAGAAAAGGCTATTTTATTGCTACGCAGAAAGCCACAAAACCAACTTTTAAAAGCGTATTTATAGTATTTTTTATAAACCAATTATAAATACAACTAACCAATACAGAATTAAAAGAGAGTCATTTTTATAAAATGACTCTCTTTTTGTATAAATTCTACTCTTACGTATTAAAAGAGTTTTTTTGTATGTAAGCTAAAAACTGTGGTTTGTATTGTTCTGAGACAGTTATACGCTGATTGTTTATTACTATCTGACTACGTTCTATAACTTCTATGTTCTTTAAAGAAACAATAAAAGAACGGTGTACACGCATAAAATCTGTACTTGGTAATTCTTCTTCTAACGCTTTTAAACTTTTTAAAGTAAGTATGGGTTTAGGGTTGTTTTTAAGCCAAATTTTTATGTAATCTTTTAAACCCTCAAAATACAACACATCTGCTAATTTTATGCGTAGTTGTTTATACTCAGACTTTACAAACAAAAACTCTTTTTCATTTGTTTGCTGCTCGTTACGTTTGGTTAGACTAAACCAATTGTTTGCTTTATTGGCTGCGCTTAAAAACTCTGCATAATCAAACGGTTTTAACAGGTAATCTAAGGCTTCTACTTTAAAGCCTTCTAAAGCATACTGGTCAAAAGCTGTGGTAAAAATTACACGTGTATTTTTGGGTAACATTTTAGAAAATTCTATCCCTGTTAAATCTGGCATCTGTATGTCTAAAAATAACAAATCTACAGGGTTTTCTTGTATAAAACTTAATGCTTCTATAGCACTATTGCACTTATTTTTTAGCTCTAAAAAAGGTGTTTTTTGTACATAGCTCTCCACTAAATTAAGTGCCATAGGCTCATCATCTACAATAACACAAGTAATTTTTGAGATACTCATAATTTAATTAGTTTCAATTTCTAATTGGGCAACAAAGTTATTGTCTTCTACGCTTGTAGTAAACAAATGCTTGTTTGGGTACAACAACTGTAACCGTTTTTCTATATTAGGTAAGCCAATACCAGAACCACTTTTATCGTCTGTTTTTTTAGGGAAATTAGTATTTACAATAGTAAAAAGTACTTTGTTATTGGTACAGCTCATCTGTATATTAATACTACTATCTTTACTTGCAGAAACACCGTGTTTAAAAGCGTTTTCTATTAAAGATATAAATAATAATGGAGCAATTTTTATTCCTGTTTCTGTAGTAGGAAAACTATAATTTACTGTTGTTTTATGAGATACACGCAATTTCATTAATTCTATGTATTTTCTCATAAAATCTATTTCTTTAGATAATGAAACCTGTTCTACATTAGTTTCATATAACATATAACGCATAAGTTTACTTAAACTATGTATAGCTGTTTTAGCCTCGTCTGGCGATACATCTACCATAGCATAAATATTATTTAATGAGTTAAAAAAGAAATGTGGTTGCAACTGATAGTGTAAATGTTGTAACTCTGACTTTAATTTGAAATTAGCAGCCTCTTTACGTTCTGCCTCTGTTTTAACCCAGCGTTTGGTTGTTTTAACTGCAATAGAAAACAACAATGGCGCCATATATGATACCATTTGAACATAAATAAACATTTTAAATCTTGGGCCTCCACCTTCTTTGGTATTGACGCGATTTTTGGTTAGCTCTTCAAAAAAAGTTGCTTCTATAGTCTCTTTACAAAAAATGAAAAAAGAAATTATAATTATGTTAATACATACAAACCAAATTGTTTTTTTGGGAAACAAAAATTTATCAATTAGCACAAAATAATTAAAGTAAAATAGAATTGCTGAAAACACTAATGGAGTCCAAAAATGAATAACAACTCTATTTATTTCTTGTTCCTGTCCGTAAGATAATAAGTAAGGCATACTAAAAAGTACAAACCAGACCAGTATATGCGATAATAGGGTTATATTTTTGTTTTTTAACATCATATATATTATTCGTAACGTAAAGCAGTTATAGGGTCTAAAGCAGAAGCTTTTCTTGCAGGATACCATCCAAAAAAGATACCTGTAATTGCACAAACTGCAAAAGATATTATTATAGAATACATAGCTACACTTGTTGGCCAATTTAAGAATTTTTCTATAAATACAGTTGCTCCCAGCCCTAAGATTACACCAAGCACACCACCTGTAATACTTATTAAAATGGCTTCTATTAAAAATTGCATTAAAATATCAGATCCTTTTCCGCCAACAGCCATTCGTAATCCAATTTCTTTTGTACGTTCTTTTACAGACACATACATAATATTCATAATACCTATACCTCCTATTAATAAAGATATACTGGCTACTGCAACTAGTAAAATAGTAAGCATTTCACTAGTAGAACTAAATGTAGAAATTAACTCCTCCATAGACCGTACACTAAAATCATCTTCTTGATTGGCTTGCAGCTTATGTTCTGTTCTTAAAATTTCAGATACTTGTGTTACTGCTGCTGGTGCATCATCTTCGCTAATTGCAGAAGCTATTATTTGGTTTAGATGGTCTATTGCCAAAATACGTTTTTGAACTGTTGTATAAGGAGCAATTACCACATCATCTTGGTCTTGACCAAAGGTGTTTTCTCCTTTTTCTTCTAAAACACCAATTACTTTAAACGGAATATTATTAAAACGAATCATTTGCCCTACTGGTTCTTGACCATCAGGAAAAACGTTTTCTACCACAGTCTGACCAATTACAGCTACTTTAGAAGCAGAAGTTACCTCGGCATCTGTAAACATACTACCACTTTGCAAACCAACAACCTTAATGTCTAAATATTCAGGGTTTACACCATAAATTGAAGAAGGCCAGTTGTTAGAACCATTAATAACCTGCCCAGAACCATTTACCACAGGAGTTATATAACTAAGCAAAGTAGATTGCTCTTTTATAGTTTTGTAATTAGCAAGTGTTAAAGTTTGTACATCCCCACCACTACCTCTAGCAGGTCCTCTACTATCTGCTCCTGGTTGTATGGTTATCATATTAGATCCCATTGCAGAAATAGTAGTACGTATACTTTCTTTAGAGCCTTCTCCTATTGCAAGCATTGCAATTACAGAAGCTACACCAATGATAATACCTAACATGGTAAGCAAGGTTCTTGTTTTATTAAGAATAATTGCTTTTGTTGCTATTTTAAATAAGTTTAATAGTCTCATAATTAATGGTCTTGTTTAGGTAATTTAGCCAATTCATCTGCCGCAGATTGTACTTTATGATTTTTATAATCTTGCATAATTTCACCATCTTTTAACACTATAGTTCTGCTACTAAACGTAGCAATATCAGGCTCATGCGTAACAAATGTTATAGTAATACCTTGTTTATTTAATTCTTGAAATAACGACATAATCTCGTAAGAGGTACGCGTATCTAAATTTCCTGTAGCTTCATCTGCTAAAATCATAACTGGATTATTAACTAAAGATCTAGCAATAGCTACACGTTGTTGTTGTCCTCCAGACAACTGAGCAGGTGTATGGTGTAATCGCTCACCTAAACCTACCATTTGTAAAGCTTTAATAGCACGTTCTCTACGTTCATTAGACGAAACTTTACTGTTATACAGCAACGGTAGTTCTACATTTTCAATAGCAGATGTTCTTGCAAGTAAATTATAAGATTGAAAAATGAAACCAATTTTTTCGTTTCTAATAGTTGCTAATTGATTTCTATTTAAATCTTTTACACTAACACCATCAATCTCATACAAACCAGAGGTTGGCTGGTCTAAACATCCTAAAATATTTAGCATTGTACTTTTACCAGATCCACTAGAACCCATTATGGTTACAAACTCACCTTCTTTAATATCAAATGATATTCCTTTTAGCGCATGAACAGTTTCTGTACCCATAGTAAACTCTCGTTTTAAGTTTTCTATTTTGATAATTTCTTTACTCATAGCTATTATTTTTTTCTGTTACCTCCTGGACGTTGTGGCATAAATGGACTTTCGCTTTTCTCTGAAGTTTCTGCTTCTGACCTAGAAACACCTTTTAAACTGTATACTAATTTATCACCCTCATTAACACCACTTAAAATTTGAACATTTACACCATCACTAGCACCAAGTGTTACTACTTTAGGCACAATAGCACCATTAGATTCTAATAGCCAAAGTGTTTTATTTTCTCTAGATCTTTCATCATTACTAGCCTCTAATTTATGTTGCTGATTGTATGCTAAAAAGGTTTCTCTTTCTGGTTTAAAGTTAATTGCTTTAGCTTCTGCTGTTAATACATTATTTAACTCTAAAGTAAAAATAGAAATGGTTGCCGTTAAACCTGGTTTAAGTTTTAAATCTTCATTTTCTGCTTTAATTACAACAGTATAAGTAACTACATTAGAGGTTACTGTAGGGTCTAAACGCACTTGTGTAACTATACCTTTAAACGTTTCTCCTATGTAGGCATCTACTGTAAACTCTACACGTTGTCCTTCTATAACTTGTCCTATATCTGCCTCATCTACATTTGCCTCTACTTGCATTTCTTTTAAATCTTGTGCAATGGTAAATAATGTAGGTGTACTATAACTAGCAGCTACTGTTTGTCCTTCTTCTATATCTCTAGACAAAACCACACCATCTATTGGCGAGTAAATATTAGCATATCCTAAATTTGTTATTGCAGATTGTAAGTCAGAATAACGTTGAGTTACCGTTCCTTTTGCTGTTTGATAGGCGTATGCTGCATCATCAAAATCAGATTTACTTATAACTTGATTGTCATATAAAGTTTTTTGCCTGTCGTAAATTGTTTTTGTATAATTTTTTTGACTAATTGCATTATCATAAGCAGCCTGTGCCTGTGTTTTTGCAGCTTGTAAATTAGTTTTGTCTAATTCTGCTATAAGTTGACCTTCCTTAACAACACTATTGTAGTCAACATAAATTTTTTCAACTACGCCAGATACTTGTGTACCAACATCTACCTGGTTAATAGGCTCTATGGTTCCGGTAGCAGTTACCATTGTAGTAACATTTGCTTTTTTAGCAGTAACTGTTTTAGGTTCTATAATTATTGCATTATCGCTTTTAAAAAAGCTGTACCCACCAATTGCTAGTGCAATTAATACTATACTGACTATTATTATGTATTTTTTATTTTTCATAACTATATTGATTAAAGTTTTATGTCGTTTCCTTGGTAAAATTGTAATAATTCGTGATATAAAATATATAGATACTTTGCTTGTAAATAGTCTTCTTGTGCACTGGTATAAGTGTTTTGACTAATTACCAAATCTGTTGTGCTTAAGCCACCTAACTCATATTTTTTTTGAGCTAATTGGTAAGACTGTTTAGCAGCTTCCATAGAAGACTCTGCAGCAAACAATTGCTCTTGAGCTGATATTGCATTTTGATAAGCAGTTTCTACTTTAAGATATATTTCTTTTTCTGTAGACAGCTTTGCTATTTGTGCTTTTTCAATATTAATTTCTGCATTTTGAACAGCCGCTTTGGTTTGATTTTTATTAAAAATTGGAATGTTAAGAGACAAACCTATTCGCTGGTTAAAATTAACTTCAAACTGATCTGAAAATGTGTTATTATTAATACTTGTATAACCTGTTCCTATGCTTGACGTTAAAGACAAAGTTGGTAAATAAGCTCCTTTGGCAATATCTAAATCTTTTTTGCTAGACGCTATATTTAAATCACTAGCATTTACCTCAGGTAGAATACCTAAAGCCTTACTATATATTTCTGTTTTATCTAATAATATAGATGAGTAATCTGTGTTGTTGTCTAGTGGCTCTATCACTATATCATTAGCAGGGTTTAGCTCTAGTAATTGTTTTAAGGCTATAACAAATTGCTGATATGTGTTTTTAGCATTTATTAAAGTATACTTATTAGATGCTTGCTGACTTTGAGCTTCTGTATAATCATTAAGTGCTATTGTACCAGCATCTAACCTTGCTTTAGCACGTTCTACCTCTGCCTCAGATGATTTTAAGTTGTTTTCTGCTATAGCAATACCTTCTTTAGCGTGTAACACTTGCAAGTAATTTTCTAAAACACTTAAAATAATATTGTTTTTAGCCTCTTCTTGCAAAAACAAACTTTGGTTTGCAAGTATTTTATTTTTTGCAATTTCATTGTTAATTTGATTGCCCTGAAAAAGTGCAACTGAACTATTTAAACCTACATTGGTACTATATATTTGATCTGTTACAAAATCACTTGTAATAGGATCTATAGAGCTACCATTGGTAAAGCTTTGAGACGCAGAGCCAAAAAGATTTGGCAACCTAGAAGATTTAGCTTTAAAATAAGCTACATCTGCTTGAGATTTGTCTAATGCTGCATCTTTTAGTGTTATGTTATTTTCTATAGCATAGGTAATACAATCTTGCAGCGTTCAAGTTGTTTTTGCTAATGCTTCATTTGTTTGTGCAAAACTTACTTGCACTAAAAAGCCTATGGTTATAATTAGTAATCGTTTCATATAACGTGTATTTTAATTTACACTTCAAAAGTGAAACAAAAGACAACCATAATAAAGTGTAATAGACGTTTGGGTGAATTCTCTATACCAAAACCCTATTTTAATCGATGAGATTTTGAGCAACTAAATACAATTATAGATTATAAGTATAAGTGTTAATGCGTTGTATTTACAGCTAATTAAAAAACATAACGCAAAAAAAAACCGACTACGGTTACGTAATCGGTTTTTAATAAAATGTAATGGTTAGTGTTTTTATTTATTTTTTTTTGGATAAAGCTTAAACCAAAAATCTATTTTATTTTCTGTTGTTGCAGTTCTTTGCGGAGGTACACCACTGTTTCCTCTACCAGCACCACCACGACCACCGCCTCTGCCACCAGAAGGTCTGCCTTGGCCACCACCTTGTCTACCGCCCATACTTACACTAGGCTGTTGTTGGTTTTGCGCTAACTTAGTAGAAACAATACCTATAGATAGCTTAGTCAAATCTATGTTGTCTTCTGAAATTTTAGAAGCTGGTATTTTTAGATGATATTCTAAAATTGGTCCTTCATTGGCATCTTCATAATTATAGTTCATTGTAATTCCTAAATCATTTATATCTAAATTAAAATCTCTAGAAGAATCAAAATAGGTGTAATTTGCCTTTTTAGGTAAATTTTCAATCATTTTTGCTATATCTGGCGCTTTTTCATTGCTATTTTCACCTCTTACTTTACCTTCACCCCTTTCTGGTCTAGCTCTTTTTTCTGGGCGTTCTCCTTTTAAAGGATATTGTATACTTACATTTTTCTTTTTCTTCCCTTTTACATCAAAATATATAGTATAGCCACGGTGCAACATAGATTGCATAGTTTCTTTAAACTCTGTGCGCAGCGTTAAATACAAATTTTCACCATCAAGAATTACTTTGTATTCTACATTATCCTCACGCCCTGTTAGAGTATCTTTTTCCTGTGCAGTAATAACTGTACAGATTAAAATAAGTATAGCTGTTAATTTTATCTTCATAGTCTTATTGTAATTACATTCTTTATTCAAATCTATGTATTAAAAATTCCTCAAAAAGTAAATTTCTGTAAACACCATTCAATTTTCAGTGAAACCTCCATTCTATTAGGTTTTTGTTACTTAATCATTTCAATTATTATTACTAATACTCTACCTAAGTTATATATTCAAAAAAAATGACTATCAACTTTTAACATATATTTAATTATTACTCTAAAGGCCATATTCTACTAGTGTTTTCTTAATTTTATCGTAGTCACATTGAGCTAATTAATAGACAGTATTTCTTTTTTAATAGTATTACTATTATATTTGCATATAATAGTTTTGGTTATGAAAAAATTACTTTCAAACATTAAAATAGAAATACCTGAAGGAATTTATTTAAAAGATCCTGAATCATCTACATTAGGTAAAAAAATTATAGAACACAGTATTGTTCTTTTAGAAGAAATTGGTTTTGAAGATTTTACATTTAAAAAAATAGGAAAAAATATTGGCTCTAATGAGAGTTCTATTTATAGGTATTTTGAGAGTAAACACAAGCTACTTATGTACCTAACAGCTTGGTACTGGGGTTGGGTAGAGTACCAACTAGTTATAGAAACTTATAGCATTACAGACACTTCTGAAAAGTTAAAAAAAGCTATAGAGGTTGTTACTAAAACTACAGAACAAGATAATAAGTATAGCCACATAAACGAGGAGTTACTGTACTCTATCATTGTTAACGAAAACTCTAAGGCTTATTATACCAAAGGCGTAGATCAAGATAATAAAGAAGGTTTTTTTATGCCATATAAACGTACTGTACAGCGTATTGCAGAAATTATTACAGCTTACAGCCCTACTTATAAATACCCTTTAAGTTTTGCTAGTAATTTAGTAGAAGGTGCTTTACACCAGCACTTTTTAAAACTACATTTTAAGTCTATTACAAACTGTAATAGCAAAATTACACCAACAGATTTTTATACAGACTTAACTTTTAAAACACTACTAAATGTCAAATAAAACTTTAACACCTTGGAAACGATTTTTGGGGTTATTGCAGTTAGAGCGTAAAGATATATTACAAATTGGTTATTATGCTGTTTTTGAAGGGATTGTAGCACTTAGCTTACCTATTGGTATACAAACCATTATAAATTTATTACAAGGTGCACAAGTATCTGCTTCTTGGATTGTTTTAATTGTTTTAGTTACTATAGGAGTTGCTTTTTCTGGTGTGCTAAAACTAATGCAAATAAGAATTATAGAAACGATACAACAGCGTATTTTTACACGCGCCTCTTTTGAGTTAAGCTATCGTTTTCCTAAAATAAAAATGGTAGAATTAAGAAATTTACACTTTCCGGAATTGGCAAATAGATTTTTTGATACCCTAACAATACAAAAAGGGTTATCTAAAATTTTAATAGATGTACCCTCTGCCCTATTGCAAATAATTTTTGCTCTAATTTTACTTTCATTTTACCATCCGTTTTTTATTCTGTTTGGAATATTGTTAGTTCTTTTAGCGTATGTTGTTTTTAAATACACTTCTCAAAAAGGATTAGACACTAGTTTAAATGAATCTAAAAATAAATATAGAGTTGCTCACTGGTTACAAGAAATTTCTAGATCTGTAATTAGTTTTAAACTGTCTGGTAAAACATCATTAGCATTAGAAAAAACAGATTATTTGGTAGATAAGTATTTAAAATCTAGAGAAAGTCACTTCTCTATTTTAAAGGTACAATTTTTACAAATGATAGGGTTTAAAGTTATAGTAACAGCGGGTTTATTATCTATTGGTGGTTTTTTAGTACTAGACCAACGTATGAATATAGGACAGTTTGTTGCTGCTGAAATTATAATTTTATTAGTTATAAATTCTGTTGAAAAATTAATATTAGGTTTAGAATCTTTTTACGATGTTCTAACCTCTATTGAAAAACTTGGTCAAATTGTAGACAAACCTTTGGAACCACAAACAGGTGAAATTATTAATGAAAAGGATGATTTTACTTTAGAATTAAATAACATATCATATACTGTAGGAGAAAGAAATAAAACAATTTTAAAAGATATATCTTTTACAGTTAACCCTAAAGATAGAGTTTTAGTTACTGGCGAAAGTGGATCTGGAAAGTCTACTTTGTTACAATTAATGGCTGGTGTTGTATTACCTACAAGTGGCTATTTACACGTGAATGATTTGGCTATTAGTGGTTTATTCATAAATAACTATAGAGCTAACTTAGGAATGTCTTTGTTTGAAGAAACTACGTTTGAAGGTAGTATTAGAGAAAATGTAACCTTTGGAGACGAGGAGATTAGTGATGAAGCTATATACACTACTTTTCAGCACTTAGGATTGATAGATTTTCTAAAACAACAAACTTTAGGCTTAAATACAATATTAATACCAGAAGGCAAGCAAATTGCTTACACAACAACTAAAAAATTGGTTTTGGCTAGAGCAATAGTTAAACAACCTAAGGTATTAATTTTAGAAAATCCATTAGATTTATTTGAGGAACAAGAAGCAAATCAAATTATAGATTATTTATCGCTAAAAACTCATCCTTGGAGTTTAATAATTGTTAGTAATAATAGAAGTTGGGAAAATAAATGTAATAAGAAAATAACATTAAAAAATGGTGTTATAATCTCTTCTAAATCATAAGCTATGCTAAATATATCTAAAAATCAAGTAGCTAAAAATATAGACTTATCTCACTATAGGTCTGGAAAAGAAATATTTAATAAAGAGTATCACAAAGGTTTTAAAAATTTTCTGAAATTTTTTAGTGTTTTTTTGCTGCTAATTCTCTTTTTACCTTGGACACAAAACATCACAAGCCAAGGTAATGTTACCACTCTTAAGCCTAACCAAAGACCACAAACATTACAATCTCAAATTCCAGGTCGTGTAGAGCAATGGTATGTACAAGAGGGTAATTTTGTAGAAAAAGGTGATACTATACTTAGAATATCGGAAGTAAAAAGCGATTATTTTGATGAAAATTTAGCGCAAAGAACTAATGATCAACTTACAGCTAAGTCTTCTTCTGTAGTTGCTTATAAAAACAAAACTGATGCCTTAAAAAACCAAATAGCAGCTTTGCAACAAGAGCGTGTTTTAAAATTAGAACAAGCAAAAAATAAAGTAGCACAAACTGCTTTAAAAGTTACCAGTGATAGTATAGACCTTGAGGCTTTAAAAATTAACGCAGATATTGCAAATACACAATACCAACGTACAATTGCATTACAGACAGAAGGTATAAAAGCAGTTAAAGATGTAGAAGAAAAGCAATCTAAATTACAAGAAATAAATGCCAAGCTAACATCACAACAAAACAAATTGCTAAGCACTAGACAAGACTTAATTAACAGTAAGTTAGCCATAGGAACTTTACGTGCTACTTATGCAGATAAAATTGCAAAAGCACAAAGTAGTTTATATACTGCAGAATCTAGCGGGTTAGACACAGAAGCGCAAGTTTCTAAACTAGAGACTAGTTTGGCTAATTACACCAAACGTAGTAGTTTATTATACATTACTGCCCCACAAGCTGGTTACATTAATAAAACAATAAAAGCAGGTATAGGAGAAACCTTTAAAGAAGGAGAACCATTAGTAAATATTATGCCTGCTAATTATGATTTAGCTGTAGAAATGTATGTTAGCCCAATAGACCTACCTTTAATACATATTGGTGAAGATGTGCGCGTACAGTTTGATGGTTGGCCGGCAATTGTTTTTAGTGGTTGGCCAAATGTATCTTATGGTACCTACGGAGCAAAAATTGTTGCTATAGAAAACTTTATTAGTGCTAACGGAAAATATAGAGTTTTACTAAAACCTAACTCTAATGAGGTTGCTTGGCCAGAAGCCATACGCGTTGGCTCTGGTGCTAAAACAATAGCTTTATTAGAAAATGTTCCTATTTGGTTTGAGATTTGGCGACAAATAAATAGTTTCCCACCAAATTACTATACTCCCAAAGCTCCCAAAGAAACAGCTTCACCTAAAAAATAAATACAAATGAGGAATTATATTATATTATTTTGTTCTTTATTTTGTGTTTTTACTCACGCACAGGGTAATGATAGTATTCTTAGCTTAGAAGAGTATTTAGGTTACGTAAAAAAATATCATCCTATAGTTAAGCAAGCGCGTTTAATAACTACAGAAAGTGAGGCCAAATTAATGAAATCTAGAGGTGCTTTTGACCCTAAATTAGAAGTAGACTTTAGTAATAAAGAATTTAAAGGAACTACTTATTATGATAAACTAAACGCAGCTTTTAAAATACCTACCTGGTATGGCATAGAGCTAAAAGCAAATTATGAAAATAATGACGGTACCTATTTAAATCCAGAATACAATACTCCAGATGATGGTTTGTATAGTGCAGGTGTTTCTGTTTCTTTAGCTAAAGGCTTATTAACCAATAAAAGAATGGCTACTTTAAAACAGGCCAAATTGTATACAAAACAAGCTAGTGCTAAACAAAAACAAGTAATAAACGACTTTTTGTTTGCTGCTACTGAAGCTTATTTTAACTGGTTAAAAAACTACAAAGCAAAACTTGTTTACGACGTATATTTAAAAAATGCAGAAACAAGATTAGTAAATGTTAAAAAAAGTTTTGATGCTGGAGACAAGCCTGCAGTAGATACCTTAGAGGCTAATATTAACTATAAAAATAGATTATTAGATATTGAAAAAGCAAAAATTGGTTATTTAAAATCTAAGTTAGAAGTCTCTAATTTTTTATGGTTGCAAAATAATTTGCCTTTGGAAATTGAAGATGCTATTGCACCAGATGTAACCACAATTAATAGTATTAATACGGTATTAAATAGTGCTATACTAAACACTACTGATGAGTTGGTTGAAAATCATCCAAAATTAAAAGAATTACAAGCTAAAAAGGAGATATTAACAATTGACAAAAGGTATAAAACCAATAATTTGTTACCTAAAGTAGATTTACAGTATAATTTTTTAAGTTCAGATTATCAAAATTTAGATAGTTTTAATACATCAAACTATAAAACAGGATTAGTAGTTAGTTTTCCTCTTTTTTTGAGAAAAGAAAGAGCAGATTTAAAACTGGCAAAAGTAAAATTACAAGATCTAAATTTTGACATAATGGCTACTAAAGTAAGTTTAAGTAACAAAATAGAAAGCAGTTTACAGGAAATAGAATCTTATAATAATCAGTTTAAAATATTAAATAACCTAGTACTAGATTATAAAAAACTGGTACATACAGAAGAGCGTAAATTTAGTTTAGGTGAAGGTTCTTTATTTTTAGTGAATTACAGGGAGGTAAAATTAATAGAAAGTCAGCTAAAAGAGATAGATACGGAGTATAAATTGTTTTTAAGTAAGTCTAAACTATTAAGCACCATTAATGCTTTATAAAAATAAAAACACAGATTAATGCTGTGTTTTTATTTTACAATATTATTATTTGATTTTAAAATTTAATATCCAAAGCTTCAAAAAAGTGGCTCATTGTCCAGGCCGGACCAATCATTAAAAATTGTAAATCCTTTAAAAAAGATGGTTTTTTGCCCTCGTGGTTGTGCCCTATAAATTGTCCTACCCAAGCAACTATAAAAATTAGCAACATACTTAACCACAAAGGAGCAGGAACAAACAATGCTACAAAATTTATTGTTAAAAGTATTATTGTAGAAAAAAATACCATTCCTACAAACAAAGATTTAGATAACTTATAGTAATAAAATAAACCAAAAATTATTACAAGAGTACCTAAATGAGCATAAGGCAGTAAAAAAGTTGGTAAAATATTTTGTAATTCACTAGGCATAGGTATACTAGCCAACAAGCCAATTAGACTAAAAAAAATAAGTGGTACACAAATATAATGTATCGTTATATTTAGTTTTGTTTGATGACTTACAGCATATTCTGCCAATAGATTATCAATTTTTCTCATAGTTGTATATTTAGTTGGTAGGTAATTTTACAAATTTTCTAAGCTGTTTGTATTCCTCTAGGCCTTTTGTTGTTAAATAAGGCAATAAAATACTCCAGAGCATTTCTATAGATCTACATTTATTAACGGTATAACTGGCTGTATTTATAGCTAGTTTTTGAGATTGCCAAAATGTACTTGTCATCCAAATATTATAAATAGTTTTATTGTAGTTTATAAAATCATTTTCAGGTACAATTCGTTCGGTTTCTATATAATAATCTATTAGTTTTCTGGCATCTTTAAATCTCACAATGTTAGATTTCTCATACTGTTTTGCTATCTCTGGGTAAGTTTTAATTATATGAACTATATCATTAAAAAAGAAGCAATAACGTTGCTGCAGATCATCAAACTTTAGCATCATTTCTTCAAAATGAAAAAGAGTTATATATGTATTTTCAGGAAGAATATAATCTAAAGTTTCCGCATACATATCACTATATATAACAGCCAAAAGTGTTTCTTTGGTTTTATAATGATATCTTAAATTGCCAGCACTAATTTTTAGTATATCGGCAACTTGTTTCATAGAAACATTGGCTATTCCGTTTGTATTAAATATTGATATTGCTGTTTTTTTTATTTTCTCTTTCAAAATGAAAATATTTAAAAATACTAAGTTAGTAAGCGTTTACTAATTTAATTAAAATATTAGACATTCTTTACTTATTATAGTCAAAAAGCAAAAAAGACACTAAATGTGTTAGTGTCTTTTATAGTATTTAATAATCTTATAAATTATTTTTGCAACATAAATTCATCAATTTCTTTATTAGTAATTTTAGGGTTAGCACCTTCACTACCAGCAACCAAAGCCCCAACAGCACAAGCATAATCAATGGCTTTTTGTGGATTGTTTTTTGCTAGTAATTTATTAATTAAAGTTCCTAAAAAAGAATCTCCTGCACCAACAGTATCTACAACATCTATTTGGTAACCACTATTGTAGTAAAAAATATTATTATAATATAAAATAGCTCCATTACTACCTTTTGTTACACATACGGACTTTGTATTTGTTGTTAATGCTATAAATTTTATAGATTCTTCTAAGGATTGAGTTTTTAAGTTTAGACTAGCTGTAATTTCAAAAATTTCATCGTCATTAAATTTAATAAAACTAGCCTCATTCATTAAATAATTTAAAACTTCAGTTGTGTAATAAGGACTTCTTAAGTTCACATCAAAAATTTTAAACTTAGCTAGCCTTAATAAGCTATACAGTGTATCTCTAGATGTTGTGTCTCTAGCAACTAAACTACCATATATAAAAGCATCAGAACTTTTTACAATTTCCTCTGTGCTGTTTGTGAGTACTATATTATCCCAAGCTCTAGGAAACTGAATGTCATAAGTAGCAGAACCTTTAGCGTTAAGTAGAACCTTTACTTCTCCGGTATGCAAAGTATCATCTACCTGAAGGTTATTGATATTTACACCTTGTTTTTGAATATATTTTTTAATTAATTCACCGTTTTCATCATCACCAATTTTACTGATAATTGACACATTATTATGTAAAGAATTTAATCTTAATGCAACATTTAAAGGTGCGCCTCCAATTTTTTTATGAGTAGGAAAAATATCCCAAAGGACTTCTCCAAAACATACAATTTTTTTCATTTAAATTTGACTTAAACTATTACTATTTATCTCTCTTAAACATTGCTCTACTCCATTATTAGTAATGTTATTGTATGCTTTGATGTATGCTTCTTTAAACTTTTTAGCATTTTTTAGTTCTCCAAAAATAGTATCTAATTCTAAAAATGCTTCTGGCTTAGTAATAGCAGCTGTTGCTTTTACATCTAACAATAATTTATTAGCATCTTTTATAATTAATGGCACTCCTTTTTCACTTTTACCAAGGCTATATATTGCCCAAGCTGCCACTACAAAAGCAGCTAAGTCTACAGAACCATTATTTTTTAATTGAGCCTTAACCGTAGGCAAAATAAATATTGGAAATTTAGCAGAACTCTCAGAACAAATTCTTTCTATCTGATCCTTTATGTTTTTATTTCCAAACCTCTCTAATAGCGTTTTTTTATATAAATCTAAATCTAAGCCTTCTAAATTACCCAATACTGGTGTAACTTCTACATTCATATACAAATGTAAAAATGTGCTAATATTTTTGTTATGTACAGCTTGGTCTATGGTTTGGTAACCTAATAAAGCTCCTAAAATACCAATTACAGAATGACCTGCATTTAACAAACTTAATTTCATTTTTTCATAAGGCACAACATCAGTAACAAACTGTGCTCCTACATTTTCCCAATCTGGTCTGCCTTGCACAAAATCATCTTCAATTACCCATTGTTTAAATGGCTCACAAACTACTGGCCAAGCATCTAAAATACCTGATGTGTTTTTTAGATTAGCAATATCTTCTAAGGATGTAGCTGGTGTTATACGGTCTACCATTGCATTGGGAAAAGATACGTTTTCTTTAATCCAGTCACATAAGCTTGGTTGCGCCTTTTTTACATAACTAAGTAACATATTTTTAATCATATGTCCGTTTTCTTGTATATTATCACAAGACTGTATGGTACACCCTTTTAAACCTCTTTCTTTTCTTAATTTAAAAGCTTGTGTTAAGTAACCGTATATGGTCTTAGGGTTATTAGGAAATTCCAAATCGTGCTTAATTAATGCATTATCAAAGTCAAAATCTTTAGTAGCTTCGTTATAGTTATAGCCACCTTCTGTAATGGTAAGTGTAATAATTTTCACATCTGAATTAGCCATTTTTTCAATCACCTTTGCAGGGTTTTCTGGGGCAAATAAATACTCTACTATAGACCCTATAACTTGTTTGGTATGTGTACCATCTAACTCTTTAACTATTAGTGTATACAATCCATCTTGCTCCTTTAAGGTGTTGTAAATTTTAGCATCAAAATCTAATAGAGCAACACCGCAAATTCCCCAATCTTTATTTTTATTGTTTTGCAAAAGCAAATCTGTATAATAAGCTTGGTGAGCTCTGTGAAAACCACCAATACCAACGTGTACAATACCTGTTTTAATGTCTGACCTATTGTAATTAGGAACCAAAACTCTTTCTGATATTTTAGAAAGATTACTGTTATTTAATTTTAAATTTTCCATTGATGAATCTTTTTTATTTACGCTCAAACCTTTGTAATAAAACAGCAAATATGATAATACCACCTTTAACTACTTGTTGTGGGTAAGATGGCACATTTAATAAGTTTAAAATATTACCTATAAGTCCTAAAATTAGCACTCCCATTAAAGTATTAATAGCAGTTCCTTTACCACCATTTAAACTGGCACCTCCAATAACTACAGCAGCAATAGCATCTAACTCCCAAGACATTCCCATATTAGGAGAACCTAAGTTTGTTCTAGAAGCTACAATTATAGCAGCTGTTGCTGCCAATGTGCCAGAAATAGCATATACTAAAAACTTATATTTATTAACCTTAATCCCAGAAAGCCTAGAAGCTTCTTCGTTACTACCTATAGCAATAATTAATCTACCAAAAACATTATACCTAAGCATAACCATAGTAATACCAACTATAACAAAAAATACAATTGCAATATTAGGAACACCCAAGGTAGAGTTGTTAGCAAAATTAGACATATATAGCCCTCCATAGGTTTTAAAAGTTACAGGAGAACCTTTAGAGTAAATAAAACCTAAACCACGAGCAATTGTCATTAATGCCAATGTTGCTACAAAGGGTGCCATTTTTTGATAAGCAACTAAATAACCTGAAATACTACCTAAACCAAAACCAATGGCAAGTGTCATTAAAATTGCTAATGGTAAAGCAAAAATATTAACTAAAATGGCAAATGTTACTGCAAGTAATGCTACCATAGAGCCTACAGAAAGGTCTATACCGCCAGTTAAAATTACTATAAGCATACCAATGCTTATAATTCCTATTCCAGATACTTGTTTTAATAAGTTAGATAAATTTACCGATGTAAAAAACACATCTGAAATTAGTGCTGAAAATAGCACCAATAATAAAAAAATAAATACTGTATTATATTTTACTAAAAACTTAAGAACACCACCTGGGCTGCTTAATTGCTCTTTTAATGTGATAGCCATAATGTTGGTTTTATATTATTAATTAGTTTGTTTTAATGGTTCTCCTATAGAGTAACGTAGAATGTTTTCTTCAGAAAATTGATGCTTTTGTAGCTCTCCATAAATTGTTCCTTGGTGCATTACCAAAATACGGTCTGTAATTCCCATAATTTCGGGCATATCAGAAGATATTACTACAACACCAACTCCTTTTTTAGCAACTTCATTTATAAGCTTGTAAATTTCAATTTTAGCACCAACATCTACACCTCTTGTTGGCTCGTCTATAAAAATTACTTTACTATCTATACTTAGCCATTTTGCTAATGCTACTTTTTGCTGATTTCCTCCACTTAGGTTTTTTACATTAACCTCTGAGTTTGGAGTTTTTATATTTAATTTTTCAATTAAACCCAATACCTTTTTATATTCACTATCTATATTTATAAAACCTAACTTGCTAGAGATAGATTTAAAGCTAGTAACACTTATATTACGCCTAATAGATAATGGTAAAAACACACCTTCTTCTTTTCTGTCTTCAGACACAAAACCAATTTGGTGAGCAGCTGCATCTACAGGAGAATTTGTTTTAATTTCTTTTCCTTCTAAAAACAATGTGCCCGATTTTTTTTTGTCTGCACCAAAAATAAGCTTAGCCGTTTCTGTTCTTCCACTACCTCCCAAACCAGCAATACCTAATATTTCACCTGGTTTTACAGAGAAAGATACATCATAAACCATAGTATCTTTTGCAGTTAAATTTTTAACTTCAAAAACAGGAATTTCACCTATTAAATTATCTTTTTTAGGGTACAAATCCCTTAATTCACGACCAATCATTAAATGAATAACACTATCTTTATCTGTATCTGAAGTAGACATACTGCCTGTATCTACACCATCTCTTAACACAGTAATGGTATCTGCTATTTTAAAAATTTCATCTAAATGATGAGATATATAAATAATAGAAATTCCTTTTTCTTTTAATTTAAATAGGTTACTAAATAGTTTTTTTATGTCTGTAGGGTCAAAAACTGTTGTTGGCTCATCTAGCACCAATACTTTAGTATCTTCAGAAATGGCTTTTGCTATTTCTACTACTTGTTTTTGTACAATACTTAAGTCTCTAACTCTTGCTGAAGCGTTAATTTTAAAACCTAAAGAGTCTAATAATTCTTGTGCATTATTGGTTAACTCTTTCCAGTTCATCCAAAATTTAGTAGTACCAAGTTTGTGCAAGTAAATGTTTTCTGCAACAGATAAATCTTGCACTAATGACAACTCTTGGTATACCACGTTTATACCTAAAACCTGACCATCATGCGTGTTTTTTGGTGTAATTTCTTCACCATCTAAAACCACCTTACCCGTATCTTTTTGGTGTACACCGCTTAGTATTTTAATTAAGGTAGATTTTCCTGCACCGTTTTCACCTAGTAAAGCGTGAATTTCTCCGTGCTTTACTTTTATGTTTACATCTTTTAATACTGAAACATTTCCAAAACTTTTAGAGATTCCAGACATTATTAATCGGTACTCATTATCAGAATTTTTCATATTAAAATAATGCTTTTGGATTGTAGTATTTTGAGGCATTCTCTTTTGTAATTAACAATGGAGCAGTAAAAGATGTTTTGTCAAAATCTCTTTTACCATTTAAGTACTCAATTGCATATTTTACAGAGTTTATACCAATTTGCACAGGACTATTCATTGCTGTACAACCATAAAAATCTGTGTCCATTATGTACTTTATAGCTTCTTTTTGTCCGTCTGCACCAGCTACAATTAATATCTCATCAGTTTTGCCAGCTTGTGCAATAGCTTTTATAGCACCAAGTACACAAACATCAGACTCAGTAATTACTACATTAATATCTGGGTGAGCCACTAAAATATCTTCCATAGCTTTTAGACCACCTGCATAAGACCAATCTGTGTAAGCTTGAGTTTTTACATTTAAGTCTATTTTACCTTGAGTTCTTAGCTGTTCTTCTGTAATACCTTGTAATAAACCTTGCTTACGTTTTTTACCAACAGGGTTACCTGCGTTACCACTTAGCAGGGCTATATTCATTTTAGTTTTTCCCATTTTTTTTACCAACCACTCACCTGCTAATTCACCATTTGCCAAATTATTAGATTGTATGGTAGTAATATACTCTGCAGCAGGACTAATAGAACTATCTAT
This sequence comes from Cellulophaga sp., assembly GCF_039943695.1. Classification (NCBI taxonomy): domain Bacteria; kingdom Pseudomonadati; phylum Bacteroidota; class Flavobacteriia; order Flavobacteriales; family Flavobacteriaceae; genus Cellulophaga; species Cellulophaga sp. The sequence goes on from NZ_JBDVAA010000106.1 coordinate 49,077, forward strand.
AATAAATACAGGTATACCCGCTTTATTTGCCATTTTTGTTACACCAACTAAAGCATCAGGATCTTTAGGGTTTAAAAGCAATACATCCACACCTTTAGTTATTAAATCTTCTACGGCAGCTACTTGCTTATTTATATCATCCTGACCATCTGCAGAAATAAATTCCATTCCGTTTTTTTCTACAGTAGATTTAATGCTTTGTAATAAAGCTTGATAATAAGGAGCATTTAAAGATGGAGTACAATAGCCCACTTTTTTACCACTTAAATTTATAGCACTTTTAAAAATTTGTCCGGTTTCTTCTTCATCACCATTAGATCGTTTGGTTGTTTTTATTTCCTCTGCACAACCAACAATATTTATGACTAAAGTAAACAACAGTAACGGCACACATAGCTTATTAAAAGCTACTTTAAAGTTCTTATTTTTCATAGTTTATTTTTTTGTTGTTATTAAAATAAGGTTATATCTAATTGTAATACAGCTTTTTCTGCTTCTGGATTCCACATTAAAGTTACATCTACTGGCAATTTATACCCTTTTATATCTATATTTTTATTGTAAGTTGTACCAACGTTTATAATATTACCACTACTTTCTGTATAAAAAGTTTTGTCTGTTATAAAAGACCAAGCTCCACCAGCAAAAACTGACAAACTAGAGTTTTTATCTTGCCAAACTTTACTATTAATTTCAAAATAATGCGTCCAAGAATTTTCTAAACTTCCATCATCTAAAACTTCATAGTCTCCAGAACCTCCATTTATAATTGTTGCTAAGTATAATAATGTATTTGGTGTAACATTATATCCAAAATTAAGGTCTACAAAGTTGTATCCTTGGGTTTTATCATAACTCCAATAGCTTAATTTATCTCCTCTTTCTTCTACTCCAGTATAATTATTATGTGTAACTGCTTCTATAAAAAATTTGTCAGAAAAGCGGTATTTGGTATAAATAGATAATTCTTTGTAATACGCACTTACATTATCTCCCGTATCTTTATTTATTACATCTGTAGTAGCAAAACTTCCTCCACCCCAAAAACCAAACGTAAACTTTTCATTTTTTGAGTTAAACTCTAAACTTGTAGCTAATACGGCTCCAGAGTGCACCACAAATCCGTGCCATATATGCATATTTTTAACGTGTGCACTAACGCTAAATGGCTTATAATCAACTATAGTATCATTTTGTGCATAAATTAAATTTACTCCAAAAACAAATACCAAACCAATACACAGACTAATATTTTTTGGTAATAATAGCTTTATATCTTTCATATCTTATAATATATTATTTATATAAATTTATAAACGTCATTTTTACGTTTGTTTTCAAATGTAAATAAATAATAACTTAAAAACCTAATAAAAAGTATTTAAAATGTATTAATTTAACATTTAAGTGTATTATTTTACCCTTAAAATGAGATATTATCAATTTAAAATGAAAATCATCAAAACGTATTTAGTACGTTTAATAATAAAAAATACTTATATTAGCCTAAATATTATCTATAATCCTTTAGATTGATTTATACTATGGAACAGAAAAAAATATTAAACATATCTGTAGATTGTGTTGTTTTTGGTTTTGATACCATTACCAAATCTTTAAATGTTTTGCTCATTAAAAGGTATTTGGAGAAAGATAAAGAAGTACTTGTAGATGATTATGTATTAACAGGATACCATGTATATGAAGACGAGACGTTAGACCAAACAGCCACAAGAGTATTAGAAGAACTAACTGGTTTAAGAAATCAATATAAAAAACAATTTAAGGCTTTTGGTGATCCAAATAGATTGATGAATAAAAAGGATCTTGTATGGATTAGGAATGAAGAATTTAATTTACGAACCATAACTATTGCCTATTATTTTTTATTAAAGACAGATGATGTAGATTTAAATAAGAATAAATACAACGCTAAATGGTTTCCTGTTAACAACTTACCAGAAGTTGGCTTTGACCATAAAAACATTATCTTAGAAGCTTATGAAGATTTAAAAGTAAAATGCTTGTCTGAACCTATAATTTTTAAATTATTACCAGACAAATTTACCATTAATGAGGTTCAAGATCTTTACCAGTCTATTTTATGTATAGAAATTGATAATAGAAACTTTAGACGAAAGCTTATTAATAAAAAATACATCATAGCTTTAGATGAAAAACAGGTTGGCGTTTCTAAAAAACCTGCACAATTGTATATGTTTAGTAAAGATATATATGATAAAATGTTTCAGAAAAATTATTTAATTAGCATATAATAAACTCTTAGTTATTAAAAATAAAAAACCGGTTATTAAAAAATAACCGGTTTTTTAAAACTAACTCAACTACTAACCAATTTAACTACCGACTACAAGTAGTTAAATTTCAATCAATCTAAAAAAACTACTATTATCAAAAATCTTATTTACACTACAAAGATGCGGTATTTAGTAATGCTAATGTTGAACAATCTGTGTATTGGTAGTGGTTTTCTGTAAATACCCTATTTAATTCTGTAATTGTATTTTACACTAATATACCTTTAAATGTGCATACTCAAAAACACAAAAAGCCAGTTATAGTAGAATAACTGACTTTTGTAAAATTGATATTGTTTACCCACTAATTTAAATAATTTTGAACTGCTGTTGCGCGTTCGCTAACGTGATTTTTTAATTCGTCTACCGCTATATAAAAATCTGCACTAGAATTTAAGAATGTATACCCTTCTAATTCTGTAGTTGCATAAGGTTCTATTAATGATGCATAATTGGTGTATTTAGATTGCATAATACTAGTATTAAATGTATTGTCTACTACATCTTGCACATAAGCATCATAGGTAGCTTTATAAGTATCATCTGCATATAAATAGCCAATTAAAGGCCATTCTGTTGAGTTTAAATCAGAAAAATCTAAAGCTAAAGAGCCTTGCATATTTCCATTTTGTAATGCTTCATTATTGTCCCAAGGTATCCATTGTAACTTTTCTGTATCTGGATTGTTGTATAAAAAGTAATTATGCGTCATTCTACCATACGTATCCCAATTTTGTATAACAGTATTTACAGCTAAATATTTTAAAAACTTATCTGTATCAAAAACCGATTCTAAATTTGTTCTCCAAGTTTCAGGGTCTGTAGTTCTATTCTCTGCGTGTAAAACTTCAAAAACGCTTAAAATATCTGAATAATCTTCATCGTCTTCATTTGTTTTCTTTACAAAAACATCTTCAGTAAAAGAGCCATCTGCAAAGCTTGCGCCATCACCATCTGGTTTGTACAAGTTTCCATCATTATCTGCAAACTGCGTATCTATAACTGTATCTTCTACTTCTTCTACCATAGTGTATAAACCAAAATACA
>NZ_JBDVAA010000107.1:0-2460 GCF_039943695.1 Cellulophaga sp.
AAATGTAGGATGTAAAAATATTGCTATTTTGTCTACACCAGACCACGTAAATGTTGGAGCATTACGCACAATTGGTTACAAGAGAGCCTTAGAAGAAAAAGGAATTACCATTAATGAAGATCTTATTTTTAAAGTTAATGATAACTCTAGTATTACAGAGCAAATAAGTGCATTTATGCATAATTCTACTTTAAATTATGATGGTGTTGTTGCCGTTAATGAAATATATGCTGCCAACGTTATTAAAATTGCCAAAGAAAAAGATTTACAAATACCTAATGAGCTTTGTGTTGTTGGCTTTACAGACGGATTAATATCCTCTTTTTCAACACCTTCTCTATCTACAATAGACCAGCATGGTATAACCATTGGTGAACATGCGGCTGAGTTATTATTGGATCGTATTCAAAATAAAGACATAAATAAAGAATACCAACGAAAGGTTATTTCTACAGATTTAATCATTAGAAAATCATCAGAAAAAAATACAGTTTTGTAATCTGTATCAAAAATTTTATATCTTTACCGCATCAAAATATTAAACTTAACACTTAATATTTTTATACTTCGCACCATATACACGCCATACAGACACTAATCTTGGCGCTGTATTTTTATATTTAATATTTACATTATGGAAAAACAGAAACTTGGTTTCTGGCAGATCTGGAACATGAGTTTCGGGTTTCTGGGAATTCAATTTGGATTTGCCTTACAAGGAGGTTTTATGTCTAGAATTTTTCAGACGCTAGGTGCAGAAAAAGATGATATACCTCTTTTATGGATTGCTGCTCCCTTAACGGGACTGGTTGTACAACCAATTATTGGTTATTTAAGCGATAGGACTTGGAGTGTTCGTTGGGGAAGAAGAAAACCTTACTTTTTAATTGGTGCTATACTTAGTTCCCTTGCCTTATTTTTAGTACCACACTCACCTGTTCTATGGGTTGCTGCTGGTTTTTTATGGATTTTAGATGCATCTATAAATGTATCTATGGAGCCATTTAGAGCTTTGGTAGCAGATAAATTACCAGATTCACAACGTTCTTATGGGTTTGTTATACAAACTTTAATTATTGGTATTGGCACCTGGGTAGCTAGTAACCTACCTTGGATGGTTTCTAAACTTGGTGTTAGTGATGCTGCTCCGTCTGGAGTTGTCCCTATGTCTGTAAAAGTAGCTTTTGCTATTGGCGCTGTAGTGTTTTTAATAAGCATACTGTATACCATTTTTACAACCTCTGAGTATCCACCAGAGGATATGGAAGAGTTTAAAAAAGAGAAAGCTAAAAAGAATCAGTTTATTCCAGATATCCTAAACAATATCGGAAATATGCCTTCTACTATGAAAAAATTAGGAGTTATTCAGTTTTTTAGCTGGTTTGCCTTTTTTACAATGTGGAGTATGGCCAATCCTGCCTTAACAGAGCACGTATTTAATTCTCCTGCTCCTATAGAGGCTAATTATAATATGGAAATAGCTTCTGATGTAGAAGCTTTTAATATAACAAACGAAGCGTTTCAGAAATCATCAAATTTAGTAGGTTCTTATATGGGAACTTACGGTTTATCATCTATGGCATTTGCTTTAATTCTAGTCTTATACACTTCAAGAAAAAGAATTAACAGAAAAATGGTACATATGTTTTCTTTAATTATTGGAGGTGCTGGTTTTATACTAATGTATTTTATTCCGTCTCCAGAGTACTTAACAGTTTGCTTTGTACTTATTGGTTTTGCTTGGGGTAGTATTTTATCTATGCCATATGCAATGCTTTCTAGTGCTGTAGATCCAAAAAGAATGGGAGTTTTTATGGGCATTTTTAATATGTTCATTGTAATACCACAAATTATTGCGGCTATTGGCGGCATAAATATTATATCAAACTTATTAGGAGAAGAAGCTATAAATGCAATGATTGTTGCTGGTATTAGCTTGATTATTGCAGGATTATGCAACTTCTTAATTACCGAAAAAAGTGCAATTTCTTATCAAACAATAGAAGAATAAAATGAAAAGAAAAGGATTCATATTTGACCTAGATGGCGTTATTGTAGATACTGCCAAATACCATTTTTTAGCTTGGCAAAAACTAGCTAATTCTATTGGTGTTGAATTTACTCATGAACAAAATGAGCAATTAAAAGGTGTTAGTAGAGTAAAATCTTTAGAAAAAATACTTAACTGGGGTAATATTACTCTAGAAAACGAAGAGTTTATTGGCTTAATGGCTAAAAAAAATGAAGATTATTTACAACATATAGAAAAAATGGATGCTTCTGAAATTTTACCAGATGTACCAAGAATTCTAGAATTATTAGAAACACAAAACCAAGGCATTGCTTTAGGTTCTGCAAGTAAAAATGCAGAAGTAATACTACAAAAAGTAAGCTTAATACAAAAATTTAGTGCCATTATAGATGGTAATGGTGTTACTAAAGGCAAACCAGATCCTGAGG
>NZ_JBDVAA010000108.1:0-19580 GCF_039943695.1 Cellulophaga sp.
ATCATAGTTTTTTTTAGTGCCTACCATTTTACCATTTGCAAACGTTACCTCTGTATATGCACCACTGTTTTCTGCAATTTTGTAGCTTCCATTTAAAAGTTTATTGTCTGTTTTAAATAATGTTTCCTTACCAAAACGTTGTGTATCTACGTTTTCCCACATTAGGTAGTTTACTTGTGCATTTGTAGTTACAGCAAGCAAAAAGGTTAGTATTAGTACAATGTTTTTCATAATAATTTTTTTTAACTAAATGTTAGTTTGTTTTCTGTTATTTAATTTTTTGGCTAGAACAAGTTAATATTCTAAACTCTCTGCGTTTAGTTCATCTACATCTAATTCTTCTGGTTCAAGTTGTTCTGTAGTTACATTAATATGAAACTCTTTAAGTAACTCATAAACATAATCTGCATTACCTTCATGATGTCTTCTAGCCCAAAATGTATATAAATAAGTTAATCTGTCTTCAGTTTTTAAATCAGTTGTTAAATAAGTTTCTTTTTTATAGGTAGAGTAGTTTTCATACTTTAAAATAGTTTTTAATTCTTTTAAAATGCTATCATCTACAGTTTTAGAAATAAAGTCATCAATTTCAATATTATTACCTTCTTTGGCCATAGAATATATTTCTTTCAGTATATATTCATTTTCTCCAATATCATCATGAATTAATAATGAGGATTTTAACATAGCCTCTGCACCAGAGTTTTTATAAATTTTATTATTTTCAAAAAGCTTGTAAATATTATCTTTAACTTGTGGAGTAAATATTTTTTTTAAACTTTCTGGACTTCTATCAATTTTAGAAACTATATAAGAATAATATTCGCTTTTTGTTTCAAAATCAGAAAACCCATTGTAAGAGTAAAAAAAATAGCTAACTGCAATACCTCTACGTGCATCACTATTATCTAGATCAAAACTATCAAAGAGATGCTGAATCATTTGTTTTTTATCAGTTAAAATGTCAATAGATTCTGCTATTATTGAATTTTTAGACTCTTCAGTTTCCTTATTTTTAGCTATTTCATCTCTTAGACCAGCAATAGTATTATTTAATCTTTCATTTTGTCTTTCTTTGGTACTACTTCTTATTTTTTCTTTTTTAATTACTTTTTCTAATTCAACTATTTTATCATTAGTACTAGTCTTTTTACAAGAAATAACCAGAGTAATAATAAGAGCAATTATAATTTTTTTTATCATTGGATTTAATTTTGATTGTTATTTAGTTCTAGCATTGTTTTTTAATGAAAGAACTATTACAACTATCAATATTAAGTATATTACCCTGAGCGGTAATTAGCCAATTAATATTCGTAAGGTATTATTGTATTTTTGAATGATGATGTGCTTAGAATTATAAAACCCTATTATTTTTATTTATAGCTTCTTTGTAAATTTTTGAATCTCTTAACTGTAGATCTGTTGCTAATGCTTTTATATAAGTAATACCTAAATCTTCCCACTCACTAACTTGTGCAGCATTCAATCTTATTTCTCTAACCTGGTTTGCAATACCGCCAAGAAAAACCCATAAATGGTAATGGTTTGTACTTGTTTTACTAAATATATAAAACCAATCTTCCCAATGTATAAGGGTATCTTTAGATTTTAATAGTTGTAAATGTATTTGCTTAATACTTATGTTATTATCAAGTACAGATAGCTCAAAAAAATCTTGGTTACTATTGTTTACATAGTTAAATATTTCTGATTTATTTTTATCAGATAGCTTATAATCTACCTTTAAAAAGATGACTAATTTTTCTAAATCTGTAAAGTTTAATGAGGTTTTGTAGTAGTACAATTTATTTTGCCAAATTTTATAATTAGCAGTAATTTTAGATAAAATAAACTTGTCTGTTTTGGTATAAATTAAATCTAAAGGCATATTAAATTCATTGTATTTAATTATAATTTAGTAAGCAGTACTTCTTTAAAATATTTATAATAAATTTCATCATTATAATAGCCCGAATTGTCGTTCTCTAAAAAAAATAAAAGCTCTTTATCTGGTAAAAAAGATAAAATAATGTTCTCAAAACCATCATCTATAATAAACGTATTTGTATCTTCTGTGTGTAAAATTTCAATATAGTCTGATGAGTAACTAATTTGATCTTTAAGAACACGTAAAGATTCTTTAGTGTATTTATTTTTTATTTTGATTTCTTTTTTAACTGGCGTTTGCTTTAAGTCTTTTAATAATTTAACTAAAGATGAATCTTTAACAATTGAAAATTCAAAATCTAACTTATTAGGTTCGTAAGTGTACCTAAAATTTTTAGGTTGCCTTTTGGTGTTTACAATTATAGTATCTATAAGAGAATTACTAAAATACCTTGGGAAATGTAACGGAACAACATTGTCTAGTTTTTCCCAATTTAGTTCTTTTTGGTTTTTATCATTTAAATGTTTTGCCATACGTAGTATGTCAATATTTTCATATAAAATTTCAGTATCTGTAATGTCTTTATTAAAACCTGGTATTTTTTGACTATGAAAAAGGTCAAATCCTTTTTTTAACCTATTGTATTTAAAGTGTATTAACTCTAAACCAGATATTATACTTGTACTATCTGCATAATCAATCCTATTATGTTGCTTTATTAATTTTTCTTTAGTTATAGCTAATGAATCTTCACTAGGTAAAAAAAACAAAAAAGTATTTCTCATCCCATCAGATCTAAAATCTTCTTCTTGGGTTAAAAATCGTATTGGGTTATATTTATTTACCTCTTCGGTAATTACTAAATCTCCTACCTTAACTCTGTATTTACCAACAGTACTTTTAAAAGCTCTAAAATTTATAGGAACCAATAATTTTCTATCTTCTTCGGTTACATATCTACAAACTGATGGTTCAGAAATTAAATTTTTAATGTCCTCATCAGTAGGTATTTTTAGCGTGTCTTCTAGTTCTGGGGTTATATAAAAAGTATCAAACCTTAAATTTAAATCTAGATTTAGGCAACCACTTAAAAGGAAAATACAAGCTAGTGCTAAAGTTAATTTTATGTAGAATTTCATTTTGTTTTACATTAAGTTTAAAAGAGCATTTATTCTAGTTCTTTAATCATAATATTTTTAAAAGCTATGCCTTGGCCTTCTGCTTGTAGTCCAATATAGCCACTGGTTAGGGGAGTGCCATCAATTTTAAGTTCTGGATTATAACCGTGTACAACACCGCCACCAATTTTTGGTTTGGTATATTCTAAAACCTTTACGCCATTAACTTTGTGTATAATTAGAGAGTCTCTGTAAACAATAAGTTCACCTTGTACCCATTGGTCCCATTTAAATGTTTTAGAAGTAGATCTAATACAGTGGCGAGCATCTTCTTTTCCTTTAAAAACTATATCTGTACCAGGAGAACACATATTACCTGTAGGTCTTGGTTCACCTTCTTTTTCCTCTGCAAGTATTTGGTATTCTATTGATATTGGCCAGTCTTGTTCTTTTAAAATAGTTTTAGGATCTTGAGAGTGAAACATAATACCGCTGTTTCTGTACGTAAATTTAGGAGCATCTTTTAACCATTGGTCTGTAAACTTATATTCAAATTTAAGATGATATGATGAAAATGGCTCATTGTAAAATAAATGTCCATTACGCTTATCAAAAGTTGTGTAATCGTCATAATTTACAGCTATAGTGCCATTGGTTACTCTAAAGGTATTTGCATAATTATCTCCCGTAACGTGGTGATTTAATTTAGGAGTCCACCCGCTTAAATCCTTGCCATTAAATAAACTACGCCATTCTCCTTTATCACTTTTTACTTTTTTACTACCACAAGAAATGGCAATTACTATTATAAGTACTGTTAAGCACGTTTTTACTGTTTTCATTATGGAGTTTTTTTAATGGGTATAAGTTATGGTGTTTATTTATGTAGCTAAATATAAATATTTATGTATTAGAAGTCTTAAATGTAATGGTTTATACGGAGTAAATGAAGTAAAAACAAAAAAGCGCTTAGTTATAATACCAAGCGCTTCACTTTATTTTTGTATAAAATTAGTTTTTAATATGCATCTACATATAAAACTTGTCCGGTTATAAAACCATCTACAGACCTTTCAAAAGCTTTACCAACCAGTCTCCCTGGTACTGGTTCAAAACCAGGCATCATTTCTCCGTAAACATCCCAAGCTTCTTCTAATACAGTTGGGTTTATAGAGTTTACGCGTATACCTCTTGGCATTTCAAAAGCAACACATTTTACAAAAGTATCTATAGCCCCACTAGTAGTGGCATCTGCAATTGCAAACGGAATAGGTTTTACGTTTAAAATTCCTGTTATTAAAGTAAAAGAACCCTTGTCTGCAATATATTCTTGGCCAATACGTACAATGTTTATTTGCCCCATCATTTTACTTAGTATAGTGCTCATCCATTGCTCCTCTGTCATTTCTGTAAAGTTTGCGTATTCACATACTCCAACTGTGTTTACAACAGCATCAAAATGCCCTACATCTGTATATAATTTTCTTAAAGATGTTTCACTAGTAATATCTACCTGATAGTCATAATTTCCGGCAGAACGTCCTGCGGTTATAATTTTATGTTTCTTAAGACCAGTTAACGCCGCTTGTCCCATTTTTCCGTTTGCTCCAATTAAAATTATTGTTTTCATATGATATATTTTTTGTGTTAAAAATCATATGCAAATTTATTATGAGTTAGTAGGGTAGGACTAGGACATTTGTCTAATAATCTATATTAGCTCTTATTCTGCTTAAATGTCTTTGTGTAACTCCTAGGTAAGAAGCTATATAAACTAAAGGAATTTCTTTAATATACTTTGGCTGTTTAGTTATTAAATCTAAATAGCGTTGTTGTGCTTTATCTTTTTGATGATTAAAAATCCATTTTTCTAGTTCTAGATATTCTTGTTCTGCAATTATTTTTAAAAACTGTAGCCAATTAGTATTAGATTTTGCTAAGTTATTTAAGGTTGTTTTTGGAATAGTAATTATTTTAGAATTGGTTAATGCTTGTATATTTTCTTTAGATCCCTCACCTGATATAAAAGATGAATAAGCCATTAATAAACTATTTTGAAAAGTGAAGCAATAAGTAATTTGATCTTGAGAATTTGAATAGTAAAAAGAGCGAAAGATGCCAGAAACAACAAAAGAAATATTGTCGCATATTTCATCTTCCATTAAAAAAAAGTCATTTTTTTTTAATGTTTTATACTCGCAGATATCAAGAAAATTTTCAATCTCTTCATTACTAAATAAATTAAATGATTCTAAATATGCCTTCATTGTATCTTTCAATTTTTATGAGCTGTAATTATTCTAATATAGTAAAGAATATAAGGTTTATAAGTATAGAAGCTTCCTTTTTTTTAAATGCACACCTATAAGTGTTTTAATTTTAGCCCTTTATAATTTGAGTTAATCTTTGCATAAGCAGTTTCATCAATTAATATAACAATCAAAAGTATTGCGGTTTTGTTACATTAAATACGCATATCCTAAAGCATTAATAAAAATTAAACGCAACTTTGTTGCATTAGCGATTGCTTTATATATATTTGCGCACCAATAAATAATTTAAAACATAATATGAAAAAGATTAATTTTTTGCCTTTTTTGGCAGCAACTATTTTATTTACAGCTTGCTCTAAAGATGATGACAGCTTAGATGATCAAGTAGATCATAATGATGATCATAAAAACGTTTCGTTATTAATTTCTGATGTTAATTCTACAGAAATTAACTTTTTAAACCCATATAGTAAAGAGGTTCAAACCTACCAAGCATCTTATGCTAAAGGTGCTGTATATGCTACAGAATCTGGTAGATATGGTGTTATAACACATAGAGATAATAATTACACAGAAACTTTTAATATTGGAGGAGAAATTGATCACGGAGATCATAGTCATGATTTAGGTGAAACCGGTTTAGCAGCTATAGGTTTTGAAAGTGAAAAACCAACTCATTTTAAATCTGAACATGGTTACGTAGCGGTTTATAATGATGGGGATGCTACGCTTAGTATTTTTAATGAGGAAACAATTGTAAATAGTAGCGCAGTTAAACACATAGCAACAGGTACAGTTGCTCACCATGGTGCTATGGTATTTTTTAAAAACGGTACTATAGCTGTTACTAATTTAGGAGATGGCGCCAGCTTACCTTTAAAAGTACACATTATAAATGAAGACGGAGAAGTTGTATCAGATGAAGAGCAAAGCTTAGTTACATCTGGTATTCACGGTAGTGCAGGCAATAATACTACAGCAATATTTGGTTCTAACACAGGAGTTTTAGTTGTAGATGATTCTGGAGATCAAAAAATTATAGATTACCCATCTAGTTTTGAAGAAAATGTATGGTTTGGTAGCCTTTTAGCAACTAGCTCATCTAATTTATTTGTTGGGTATACCACAAGTAAAGGTGTATATTTTATAGATATAGACACAGAAGAAATAACACCAATACATGAAACTACAGAATTATTTAAATGTATGGTTTCTAAGGATAAAGAAGAAATTGTAAGTTTAACTAAAAGTGGAGAATTAAAAGTAACAGATGTATCTACAAAAACAGCAGTATTTAACACTGTTTTATCTGTAGATATGGATACAGAATCTACAGGACATACATCTGTAACTAGCTCAATAGATTATTATGACAATTATTTATTTGTTTCTGTACCGTCTACTAAAAAAGTAATACAATACAGTTTAGATGATATGGAGATTAGTAATGAGTTTCAATTAAATATTACTCCTTACCAATTTAAAGTTTTAGCTTACGATATAGAGCACTAGAAATAACTTACCTTATAAGAGAAAAACCGAGTCTTTTGCTCGGTTTTTTTTCACTAAAAATTTGAGTTTAACTAACTCTTTTTTAGAACTATATATGATTATTTATTTCCCAATACAAAAATTAGCAAAAATATTACCAAGTAGTTCATCATTAGATACTTGACCTGTAATTTCACCCAAATGGTACAAAGCATCTTTTAAGTCTATAGCTAGTAAATCTCCAGATATACCACCATCCATACCAAGTTGTACTCTTTCTATACCTTCTAAAGATTTTAATAGCGCATCAAAATGCCTAGTATTGGTAACAATAGTTTCGTTATTACGTAACGCGCCTGTATTTACAAACTCTAAAAGTTTATTTTTTAAGGTTTCTACGCCATCGCCTGTTTTGGCAGATATAAATAGAGTAGAAGGTATTTCGGCCTCTATAGTTTCTATTTGCTTAGGTGTGTATAAATCTTTTTTATTAGTAATTACCACAAGTGTTTTTAAAGGAAACTGATTTTTTATTCGCTCAATTTCTATTTTAATACTTTCTAAGTTTTCAATAGCAGGTGTAAGCGGACTTAAATACAATACCACTTGGGCTTGTTCTATTTTTTCAAACGTTTTTTTAATACCAATACTTTCTACAACATCTGCAGTTTCTCGTATACCAGCCGTATCTATAAATCTAAAACCAATACCACCAATAGCTATTTCGTCTTCTATAGTATCTCTTGTGGTACCAGCAATATCACTTACAATAGCTCGGTCTTCATTTAAAAAAGCATTTAATAAGGTAGATTTACCCACGTTTGGTTCGCCTACAATGGCAACCGGAATTCCGTTTTTAAGTACGTTACCAACAGCAAAAGAATCTATTAGTCTTTTTAAAACTTCTTGTATTCTAGACAATAGCGTTATAAACTGCGTGCGATCTGCAAACTCTACATCTTCCTCTGCAAAATCTAACTCTAGCTCTATTAAAGAGGCAAAATTTAAAAGTTCTTCTCGTAATTTTTTAATTTCTGATGAAAATCCGCCTCGCATTTGCTGCATTGCAATTTGGTGACTAGCCTCATTGTCAGACGCTATTAAATCTGCAACGGCTTCAGCCTGACTCAAATCTAACTTACCGTTTAAAAAGGCACGTAGCGTAAATTCACCAGCATCTGCCATACGGCAACCATTGCGTAAAAACAACTGTATAATTTGCTGTTGTATGTATTGTGATCCGTGACAAGATATTTCTATAACATTTTCACCTGTATACGAGTTAGGACCTTTAAATAAAGACACCAAAACTTCATCATACACCTTTGCATCATCTACAATATGACCCAAATGTATGGTATGCGTTTTTTGCTTGGTTAAATCTTTGTTACGTACAGACTTAAATTTAGCGTTAGCCAAAGTAATTGCGTCTGGCCCAGAAAGCCTAATAACTGCTATGGCACCAGCGCCAGAAGGTGTTGCTAATGCAACTATGGTATCTTGTGAAAACATAAATGCAAAAATACAAATTATTAAAGTTGATGAGTATTCATTTTTCATTAAATAAATACAGTGACTAACATCATAACGTAAGTTGTAACTTGTTAAATAAATGGTGAATCGGTAAAAAAGCAACTATGCATCATAACAAAAAGTTAAATCTCATATAGTTAAGATGTGTAATTATATTTTTGTTAACAACTAACAAAAACCTAACAAACTCAAAAATCTAAAAAATGATTAAAAAAATGGCCTTGTTGCTATTGTTTGCCGTATGTACTACGGTAACATTTGCACAAGAAGAAACTAGTAATGTGCCAACACCTAACTATAGGCAAGCGGCAAAATTTTCACCAGATAATTTAAGAAAAATTGTACATTCTACAACTGTTCGTCCAAACTGGTTAAAAAAAGGAAATCGTTTTTGGTACCAGTATAAAACTACAGAAGGTGCTAATTTTTATTTAGTTGATGCCGATCGTGGTACTAAAACCAAATTATTTGATAATGCTAAAATGGCAAAATGGCTTACTTTAATTACTAAAGATCCATACGATGCTAAACATTTACCACGCTTAAATTTTAAGTTTGTTAAAAATGAAACTGCAATACGTTTTAGAGTAACATCTAAAGAAAAAGTAGATGTAGTAGAGGATAAAAAAGATGATAAAAAGAATGATACCATTTCTAAAGACTCTACTAAAGCTAAAGCCCCTAAAAAAGCTCCTAAAAAAGAAAACAAAGTTTATTATTTAGAATATAAGTTAGGTGGTAATGGTTTAACTATTATAAATAATAAAAAGGAAGACGAAAACAGAAAACGTTGGGCTAATATTTCTCCAGATAGCACAGTTGTATTATTCTCTAAGCAAAACAATTTGTATTGGATGGATAAATCTAATTATTTAAAAGCTGTTAAAGACGAAAAAGATACTACAATTGTAGAACACCAATGGACCAAAGATGGTGTAGAAAACTACAGTTACGGTGGTGGTTCTTGGGGAGAAAACAACGAAACTAAAGAGGAGAAAAAAGACGACAGAAAAGGTATTAGAGGATATTGGTCTCACGATTCTAAAAAGTTTGTGTATCAACGATCTGATTCTAGAGATTTAAAAGATTTGTGGGTTATAAATTCGGTCGCCAAAAAAAGACCAACTTTAGAAACTTATAAATACCATATGCCTGGAGAAAAAGAGTTCTCTAAACCAGAAATTTTGGTTTTTGATATACCTTCTAAGGAAATGCTAACAGTAAAGTTAGACACTACAATACAACAGAGTATTGATATTTACAACGCACCTACTAAAAAAATGAATTATAGTGATGATTTTAGACCAACGTTATTGCTTTCAAAAAAAGGAAAAATTTATTTTAGTAGCACCAGCAGAGATCGTAAAAAAGTAACTATTAACGTTGCAGATATTAATACAGGTGATGTTAAAACACTTATTAAAGAAGAACTTAACACTTATGTAGAGACTAAAGACATTGTTTTATTTAATAATGAACAAGAAATAATTCAATGGTCAGAGAGAGATGGTTGGGCACATTTTTATTTGTATGATGCAAACGGAAATTTAAAAAACCAGATTACAAGTGGTAGCTACCATTCTAACAGTTTTATAGGTGTTAATGAAAAAGAGCGCACATTATACTTTACTGCAAATGGTGTTACACCAGACCAAGACCCATATTATGAGCACTTATTTAAGATTAATTTAAATGGTACAGGATTAAAAAATCTTAATAAAGGAGATTTTACTACAAACACTAGTATGTCAGATTCTAACCAATTTTTTGTTAGTAACTACTCTAGAGTAAATACTGTACCTAAATCTGAACTTAGATCTAGTAACGGTAGGGTTGTTTTAAAGTTAGAAGAGGCAGATTTGTCTGCGCTAATGGCAACAGGTTACAAATTTCCAGAACCGTTTAAAGTAAAGGCAGATGATGGTATTACAGATCTTTATGGAGTTATGTATAAGCCATTTAATTTTGATGAAACTAAAAGTTACCCACTTATAGAGTATGTGTATCCAGGACCACAAACAGAAGCTGTTAACAAAGCTTTTTCTGTATCTATGAACAGATTAGATAGGCTAGCGCAAGTTGGTTTTGTTGTGGTTAGTTTAGGTAACAGAGGTGGTCACCCAAACAGGTCTAAATGGTACCATAATTACGGTTATGGCAATTTAAGAGATTATGGTTTAGCAGATAAAAA
Source organism: Cellulophaga sp. (assembly GCF_039943695.1). Classification (NCBI taxonomy): domain Bacteria; kingdom Pseudomonadati; phylum Bacteroidota; class Flavobacteriia; order Flavobacteriales; family Flavobacteriaceae; genus Cellulophaga; species Cellulophaga sp. Next base: position 10,498 of record NZ_JBDVAA010000108.1, read on the forward strand.
ATATGTTGCAGAGCAATTGGCAGACCAACATTCTTATATAGATATCTCTAAAGTAGGAATCTTTGGGCACTCTGGAGGCGGATTTATGTCTACAGCAGCAATGTTGGTTTATCCAGACTTTTTTAAAGTAGCGGTTTCTTCTGCAGGTAATCATGATAACTCTATGTATAACAGTTGGTGGAGTGAAACGCACCACGGTGTAGAAGAGGTTAAAGATGCAAAAGGTGTAGTTAGTTATAAATATGATATTGATAAAAACCAGACTTTAGCATCAAACTTAAAAGGAAAATTAATGTTAGTTACTGGTGATGTAGATAATAATGTACACCCAGGAGCTACAATTAGAATGGCAAATGCATTAATTAAAGCAAATAAGAGATTTGATTTTATGATGATGCCTGGTCAAAGACACGGTTTTGGTAGTATGACGGAGTATTTCTTTTGGCTAAAAGCAGATTATTTTAGCAAACACTTTTTAGGTGTAGAAGCTACAAATGTAGATATGTTAGAAATGAATAGAGCTAAACCAAAGCACTAATTATATAAAAGCATAATAGTTTATTTAAGCGCCTGTATTGTAATAAATACAGGCGTTTTTTTTGTTTTTAGGGTGATGAGTATTTTTCAATTAAAATAAAATTTTAAGATTTTAATGTAACATTTTAAATAATTATGCTACTGATATAGTATAACATCAAAATCAATCAAAAAATGGAAATCATCAATCAACACAAAACAACAACAAGGTCTGATAACGGATTATTAGCAGTTACACATTTAACACAACTATTACACTACTGCACAGGAGTAGGGGGCTTTATAGTTCCTTTGGTTCTTTGGTTAACAACAAAAGACACTGTAGATGGTATGAACGAGCACGGAAAGTCTATAGTAAACTTTCAGCTAAGCTTACTTTTATATATTGTAATTAGCGTGCCAGGTATATTGTTATTTGGTTTAGGACTTTTAGGATTTTTATTTGTAGGTATTATTGGTTTTATAATGCCAATAGTAAATGCAGTTAGAGCCGCAAATGGAGAGTCGCCAAGTAAATTTATGACCATTCCTTTTGTTTCATAACAAGTTAATAATAAGTACTTTATATAATCTATCTCTAAATTTATCTTTAGAGGTAGATTTTTTTTGTTTTTATATCAAATTTATGTTCTAATTTTGCACAACACACATTAACTATAATATAAACTATGAAAAAGATTGTATTAGCAGCAATGCTATTAAGTTTTAGTGCAACAAGTTTAGTAGCACAAGAGACAGAAACAGAAAAAGTAGAAAAAACTGAAAACACAGAAACTACTAAAACTACAGAGGAGGCTTTAAAAGCAGAAGAGGCTGCAAAATTGGCAGCAGTTGCAAAAGCAGAAGAAGCCGCTAAATTGGCAGAGAAAGCTGCAAAACAAGCAGAAAAAGAACAAAAGGCTGCAGATAAAAAAGCGAAGAAAGAAGCAAAAGAAATTAAAGCGAAAGAAAAAGAGGCTAAAAAAGCAGCAAAGCTTAAAAGTTCTATAGCAAAGCAAAACAAAAACATTTCTAAAGTAGAAAGAAAAATTGCCAAGTTAGAGAACAAACTATCTCAGGATACGGCGGCTGGTAAATTATCTCCTGTAGCTATAGAAAAGCTAAAATCTTCTATAGCAAAGCAAAAGCTTAAATTGGTAAAAGAAAATGTAAAGCTTAATAAATTAGAACGTAAACAATAGTTTAGTTTTAATTTTAGGAATAAAAAAAGAGGACATTACGTCCTCTTTTTTGGTTTTTTATGTTGGGTATTTTAGTTTATGCGTTGTTAAGCATAACTGGCATTACAAGCATAGTTACGTGCTCACCTTCATCTACACCATCAATAGGCGTTAAAATACCTGCTCTGTTTGGTAAACTCATTTCTAAAGAAACATCATCAGAACTTAAATTACCAAGCATTTCTACTAAAAATCTAGAGTTAAACCCTATTTGCATATCGTCTCCTTGGTAAGAACATGTTAAACGTTCTTCTGCTTTGTTACTGTAATCTATATCTTCTGCAGATATGTTTAATTCTGCACCAGCTACTTTTAAACGTATTTGGTGTGTAGTTTTGTTAGAGAATATAGAAACACGCCTAACAGAGCTTAAAAGCTGTGTTCTAGAGATGCTTAATACATTTGGATTCTCTTTTGGTATTACCGCTTCGTAGTTAGGGTATTTACCATCAATCAATCTACAAATTAGTTCTGTTTTATCAAAAGTAAACTTAGCGTTACTTTCGTTATACTCTATAGTAACATCATTTTCACTACCACCAAGTATACCTTTTAACAATGTTAAAGGCTTTTTAGGCATAATAAATTCTGCTACTTGGCTAGCTGTAACATCTGTACGTTGGTATTTTACAAGTTTATGAGCATCTGTTGCTACAAACGTTAGATTCTCTGGAGAAAACTGAAAAAATACACCACTCATTACCGGTCTTAAGTCATCATTACCAGCAGCAAAAATTGTTTTGTTAATTGCAGTAGCTAAAATATCACCTAAAATAGTTGTAGTACTTGGGTTAGATAATTCTACAGCATTAGGAAATTCTGCACCATCTACATACGCTAAAGCATATTTACCGTGGTTGCTACTAATTTCTACTGTATTGTTTTCCTCTACAACAAATGTTAATGGTTGCTCTGGAAAAGTTTTAAGAGTTTCTAATAATAATTTTGCAGGTAAAGCAATTGTACCTTCATTATCAGAATCTACTTCTAGAACAGAACTCATTGTAGTTTCTAAATCTGAAGCCGAAACAGTAAGACTGTTTTGCTTTAATTCAAACAAAAAATTATCTAAAATTGGCAATGTGTTACTGTTATTAATAACACCGCCTAAAACTTGTAATTGCTTTAACAAATAAGTACTAGATACTATAAATTTCATCAGCTATATAATTTTCTTCATTTATGGTTAGGCTCTCAAATGCCTTAAAGTCTTCTTAAAAATCTTAAAAAATCCTTGAAACAAAGATATTTTAATTGTCCTTTTAACGAAAACAAACTTATTAACACTTATTTACCGTATTTCTGCTTTCTGTAATAATTAAATATAAAACCAAATAGTAGCGTTAAAACCACTGGTAATGCTATGTTTATAAGTTGCCACTTGGTTTTTTGTGCCACTATTTTTTCTTTATCAAGGAACGGAATTGCAACTTTTTTTGTTCGGATGTTTATAAGTCCGCTATCATCTAACAGGTAATTTACGCTATTCACCATAAAATCTTTATTCCCGTATGCGTTGTTTGTCCATTTATCATAACCAAGCTGTAAAGGCTTTCCTTTACTTATTTGGTTTTTTATAACATCACCATCTGCAATAACCAACATTTTATTTTCTGCACCAACTTCTTTGCTGTTTTTTAAAGAAAAAGGTTTTACGCGGTTGTTATATACAGATTTAAATTTACCTTCTACCAAAACAGCTAAAGGCTTATTTCCGTTGTTATATTCTTCTTTATTAGGAGCCTTATTAACCAAATCTAAGCTAATAATATTTGGTGTACCTACCACTGTAGATAATGGAGAACTGTAATATAAAATATCCTTTTTATATTCGTTATTATCTAAAACATCTATAGAATTTGCAAACTGAAAACGCAATGCTTCTAAATTGTTGTTTATAGGATGATCGTTTCTAGAAAAAACCATTGGGTTAAATGGCCAAGGTACAGGATTGTATTGAGAGTTGTTACCGTCTCCTTGTGCTAAAACAATTTGTGTAGCGTATATATCTTTAACCAAAACAGGGTTTATGCGTAAGCCGTATTTAAAGAAAAAATCTTTTAAATTTAAGTCTTTAGGAAAAGCTAAAGATTGCCCTTCTTGGTTAAATAAACTATCTAACTCCATACTTACATTATCTATAAGCCACATAGATTTACCACCATTTATAATGTACTGGTCTAGCAAGTATTTTTCTTTATCTGTAAAAGGCTCTGTAGGTTTTGCTATTAAAGCAAGATCATACTCTTGCAATTGCTCTAAGGTTTTTTGAGGATTACTAGCAACAGAATCCAATGTAAAAGCACCAATATTATAGTATTCTTTAATGGTAGACAGGTAATCTGCTAAATAAATATCTTTTAACTCACCATTACCTTTAATAACAGCTATTCTCTTTTTTTCTTTAATACTTAATTTACTAAAAGCATCTGCAAAAGAATACTCTAAATGCTGTATAGAGTTAGTAACACGGTCTTCTGTAGTTGCGCCTAGTTTATTTTTTAGCAAGGCAACTTTTACTGTTTTGTTATTGTAGTTAACCATTGCCCAAGGAAAAACAAATTCCTGAGATACTTTACCATTTTCTTCTACAGTAACATTAGCAGGCGTTAATCCTAATTTTTGCATTTCTGCAATTGCATTTTCAGACGACCCTGTGGTTTCTAAAGGATTAATAAAGTTGAATTTTATATTGCTATTTTCTGCTTTAAATTCTTCTAATATTTGTTTGGTTTCGGACTGTAATTTTACAAATTCGCCTGGCATTTCGCCTTCTAAAAGAACATCTATAATAACAGGGTTTGTAAAATCTTGTACAGTTTCTAATGCAGCATTAGATAATGTGTATCTACTATCTTCTGTAACATCTATTCTTGTATATATAAAGTTTGATGCTATGTTTAATACAACTAAAGCAATAAAACCAATGGCTACGGAGGTAAAAGTCTTTTTCATTACTGGTTTAAGTTTTTAAGTTGAATAACTGTTAAAAACAAGAAAAACACTGTTAAGCTAATAAAGTAAATTAAGTCTCTTGTATCTATAACACCACGTGCAATACTTTCAAAATGTGCTTTCATACCTAATGATGCAATTGCAACAGAGGTTCCACCATCTGTAAATAAAGTACTAATACCCTGAAAACCGTAAAAACATACAAAACATAAAATAAGTGCCAATAAAAAAGCAACTATTTGGTTTTGAGAAAGGGTAGAGGCAAAAATACCAATAGCAGTATAGCTAGCCATTAAAAATAAAAGTCCAAAATAAGAACCAAAAACTACTCCCATATCTATGTTACCAACAGTTTGCCCAAGTTGAGACAAAGAGTACACATATAAAAAGGTAGGTATTATAGCAATTATAACTAAGGTAAGCGTACCTAAAAATTTGCCTAAAACCGTTTGCCATAAAGAAATTGGTTTTATAAAAAGTAACTCTAAAGTTCCTGTTTTTCGCTCCTCAGAAAAGCTTTTCATTGTAATAGCAGGTATTAAAAATAAAAATATCCAAGGCACTAAAAAAAAGAAGTTACTAAGGTCTGCAAAACCGTAATCAAAAATATTATATTCTCCTTTAAAGACCCATAAAAACAGGCCGCTAAATATTAAAAACAAGCCAATGACCATATAGCCAATTGGCGACGTAAAAAACGATTGTATTTCTCGTTTGTAAATGGCGTACATCTAATTAATTTAAGGTTTCATTTTTATTTACAGTCCAAGCCTCTGGCTTAGCAGCAAATAATATTTTGGTTTTTGCCCAAACACCAGTAAATAAATCTGAGTGTCTGTAAACATCTAAAGCATTTTCATTATCCCAATAACTATAAGTAAAAAATATAGTTGGGTTATTTTTATCTTGGTATAATTCTAAAAAATTACAACCATCAAAATTTCTAATTAAATGCTTAGACTCATTAAATATGTTTTCAAAGCTAACAATATTTTCAGTTTTAAACGTCAATTTTACAATGCGTACTATCATTTATAAAAAATTAATGGTTATTGTGTCTCTGTAATCTAACCCTAATAGGGTAGATGCGCCACCAACTGTAGTTAAATTACTTTTATAAATAGCAAGTTCTAAAAATTGAGATGAATTAAACAAAGCTAACAAGTCACCAGGACCATTACGTCTATTTTTTTCAACCTCATAATTAATAATATCGCTATACTTATTATGTATTGTTTTTAAAACCTTGCCACGTACCCTAACCTCATAATCTCTACCGTTTTTATAAGCGTCAAATAAGTTTTTCTGAATATTACTTACCACATTGCCATAGTTATCTATATAAACAATGTTGCCTATAATAGTTTTGCCACCGTCTATAAGTTGTGGTACAAAATCTTTAAAAGTTTTTAAATTATCAAACGGTTTGCCAACAACTTCCATTTTTCCGCCACGTGCCAAGTGGCAAGCAGCTTTTACAAACACATCATAAGTTGGGAAAGACCCATCTTTGGTGTCTGGTATATTAATAGAAACTATTTTTTCGGGTTTAACTTCAGAAGTTATTAAACAAACAACACCGTTGTTTGCACTAATAAAATAATGTCCGTCTACGTAAGTAATTATATGCTCGTTTTCTCTTGTTAACTCGGCATCTACGCCAACAATATGTACTGTTCCTTTTGGGAACGTTTTATATGAGTTTTTAAGAATATAGGCACATTCCTGTATGTTAAATGGGTTTATGCTATGAGAAATATCAACAATGGTAGCATTTTCAACCTCGCTGAAGATTGCTCCTTTAAGTGCGCCAACAAAATGGTCTTTGTATCCAAAATCAGTAGTTAGTGTTAGTATTGTCATTTATGACTGTTGATATGTTTTTTACCGTGGTGCAGTGATTTTGATTAAATTTGTTATACAAAATTACATAAAAAAATAGCCAACTAAAATTTATATTTACGTCCTAACCTTTTAATACATTTTTTCATTTGAACGAAATCATAATTGAACTCACAGAAATAAGTCCCAGAGAATTTTTTGGGCATCAAAATGCGCATATAGATTTATTGAAAAAATACTTTCCTAAACTGAAGATTGTTGCTCGTGGTAGTAAAATTAAAGCCTACGGAGATGATGAGCATTTAGAAGAATTTGATAAGCGTTTAGCAATGCTTATGACACATTTTGCTAAGTATAATAAAATAGACGAAAATGTTATAGAAAGAGTCTTTACTAGCAATAGTCAAGACGACTATGCTACAAAAGTAAGTAGTGGAGACGTTTTGGTACACGGTGTTAGTGGTAGGCTAATAAAAGCACAAACCGCAAACCAGCGTAAACTGGTAGAGGCTGCTAAAAACCACGATATGGTTTTTGCTATAGGCCCAGCAGGTACTGGTAAAACTTATACAGGTGTAGCATTAGCTGTTAAGGCATTAAAAGAGAAGCAAGTAAGGCGTATTATTTTAACTAGACCGGCAGTAGAAGCAGGAGAAAACTTAGGTTTTTTACCCGGAGACTTAAAAGAAAAGCTAGACCCTTATATGCAACCTTTGTATGATGCTTTGCGTGATATGATACCTGCAGAAAAACTAGCACATTATATAGAAAATGGTACCATACAAATTGCTCCTATGGCATTTATGCGTGGTAGAACATTAGATAATGCCTTTGTTATTTTAGATGAAGCACAGAATACAACACACGCCCAAATGAAAATGTTTTTAACACGTATGGGTAAAAATGCAAAGTTTTTATTAACAGGAGACCCAGGGCAGATAGATTTGCCACGTAGGGTAATTTCTGGATTAAAAGAAGCTTTACTAGTACTGGGCAATGTAGAAGGTATAAAAATTATTTATCTTGATGATAAAGACGTTGTAAGGCATAAATTGGTTAAAAAAGTTATAGAAGCATACAAAAATATAGAGCATCAAAATTAAAATGTACTAATGAACACAATTATAGATACCAATTTTAAATTTCCTAAACAATTAGACGTTTACAAGGGTAAGGTTAGAGAAGTATATCGTTTAGAGAATGATATTATGGTAATGGTAGCAACAGATAGGCTTTCTGCTTTTGACGTGGTTATGCCAAAAGGAATACCTTACAAAGGGCAAATTCTAAACCAGATTGCTACAAAAATGATGAATGATACAGCAGATATTGTTCCTAACTGGTTGTTGCAAACTCCAGATGCTAACGTTGCTATTGGTCACGCTTGTGAACCTTTTAAGGTAGAAATGGTAATACGAGGTTATATGTCTGGGCACGCTGCACGTGAGTATAAAGCAGGTAAACGTACGCTTTGCGGGGTTACAATGGCAGATGGTTTAAAGGAGAACGATAAATTTCCTACACCAATTATTACGCCAGCAACTAAAGCAGAAATGGGAGACCATGATGAAGATATTTCTAGGGAAGATATTATTAAGCGCGGTATAGTATCTGAGGAAGATTACAAACAGCTTGAAGAATATACGTTTGCTTTATTTAAAAGAGGAACAGAGATAGCAGCTAAACGCGGTTTAATTTTGGTAGATACCAAATATGAGTTTGGAAAAACTAAGGATGGTAAAATTGTATTAATTGATGAAATACATACGCCAGATTCTTCTCGTTATTTTTATGCAGATGGTTATGCAGAACGTCAAGAAAAAGGAGAGGCACAAAAACAATTATCTAAGGAGTTTGTACGCCAATGGTTAATTAGTAATAATTTTCAAGGATTAGAGGGACAAACACTACCAGAAATGACAGATGAATATATAGCATCTGTATCTGAGAGATATATAGAATTATATGAGAATATTACAGGTGAAACATTTGTAAAAGCAGATATAACAGATATACAAAACCGTATAGAAACTAATGTTTTAGCTTGTTTAAAAACATTGTAGTACTGTAAAATATTTATAAAAAAGACCGCTATTTTATAGCGGTCTTTTTTATTTTTATACTTCTAAATTTTCTATAATAGATTTTAATTGTCCAGGTTTAATAGGCTTAATAATATATCCATTAATTTCAGATACATTATTAGCACGTTCTATATCTACAGGGTCAACAGACGAAGAAACCATATAAACAGTAATTTTTTTATCTAGTTTGGGTTTAAATTTTGCATATTCTTCCATAAACTGAAAACCGTCCATAATTGGCATATTGTTGTCTAGGAAGATTACATCTGGTAATTCATAATTATTTTCAAGATTGTCTAGCATAAAATCTTTTGCTTCTTCTCCATCAGAAAAAACCATAATTTTTTTTGCTAAGCCTAAGGCTTTTATTGTTTTTACTATTGTAAATTGATAGATGTCATCATCATCAATAATACAGATGTTAAAATGGTTTTTCATAATTATT
>NZ_JBDVAA010000109.1:0-70338 GCF_039943695.1 Cellulophaga sp.
AACTACACCACGGTATTCCATAATACCTGGGTTACCACTAGATGCAGCATCTACAGAAATAGAATTGTAGTTTGGTTGCCCTATTTTATCTAACTCTAATTTAGATAGTGTAGTTGTAATTTTTTTCCCTTTGTAATCATCATAACTACCATTAAAGGCCTTTTTTGCAGCTTCAAAAGTTGGAAAAGACTTGTATTGCGCACCCTTTTCTTTATTAATTGCAGCTTTACACGCAGCCCAAGAATCGTAAATCCCTGGCTTTTTACCTTTCCAAACGGTATAAAATTTTCCTTTTTTACCCATTTAGTTTGATAAAATTTGATCTATTACTTTAGGAAAATGCTCATACTCTAACGCATGCACTTTTTCTGCAATATGCTCTGGAGTATCTTCTTTAAAAACACTTGCTTTTGCTTGATGAATTATTGCTCCTTCGTCATAATTTTCATTTACATAATGAATTGTGATACCTGTTTCGGCCTCATTATTATTTTTTACAGCATTATGCACATGCATTCCGTACATTCCTTTTCCGCCATATTTTGGAAGTAGTGCCGGGTGTATATTTACAATCTTCTTAGGAAAGGCTGTGACGAAGTTTTTAGGTATTTTGAGTAGAAAACCTGCTAAAATTATTAAATCTGGATCCATACTCTTAATTATGTTTAAAAGACAGTCAGACTTAGAAAAAGACTCTCTATTAAAAAATAAACAATTGATATTCAATCTGTTACACCTGTCAATTACTTTGGCATCCCTTTTGTTAGTAAATACACTGGCAATAGTAACCAATGAGTTGTCTTTAAAATAATTTGCTATGTTCTCTACATTAGAACCAGAACCAGAAGCAAGTAGAACAATACGTTTCATAGAGCGCTAAATAGGGTTATTATTGAATAAAAAATGAGGTGTAAAATTAACACTTCAATATTAAATTAAATTAAAAATTGACACATTTTAACGACAAATGGTGTATTTAAACCAAAGTTTTTTATTTTTGCCTTCAATTAAAATTATTAAAACAAAATTATTATGTCAGACATTGCATCAAGAGTAAAAGCTATAATCGTTGACAAATTAGGAGTTGACGAAAACGAAGTTGTTACAGAAGCGAGCTTTACTAACGACTTAGGAGCAGATTCTTTAGATACTGTTGAGTTAATTATGGAGTTCGAAAAAGAATTCGATATTCAAATTCCAGATGATCAAGCAGAGAACATTGCAACAGTTGGTCAAGCAATAAGTTATATAGAAGAAGCAAAGTAATTTATTATATCTTGAACAAGATTTAAAAAAATATCCATGTGGTAGTCTTGCTGCATGGATTTTTTTTTTTAATTTACACATATCTAATAAATAGATTTAACAAAATTTGAGTTCATGCAATTAAAGCGAGTTGTAGTTACTGGTCTTGGAGCTTTAACGCCTATAGGCAATAACATAGAAGAATACTGGGATGGGTTAGTAAATGGAAGAAGCGGATGTGCCCCTATTACCTATTATGACGCAGAAAAATTTAAAACCAAATTTGCCTGCGAATTAAAAAACTATAATCCTGCCGATTTCTTTGATAGAAAAGAAGCGCGTAAACTAGATAAGTTTGCACAATATGCAATGGTTTCTGCCGATGAAGCTATTAGTGATTCTAAATTAGATTTAGATACTCTAGATAAATTTAGAGTTGGTGTAATTTGGGGAGCTGGTATTGGAGGTTTAGAAACTTTCCAAAACGAAGTTTTAAACTTTGCTGCCGGTGATGGTACACCAAGGTTTAATCCTTTCTTTATACCAAAGATGATTGCTGACATTGCGCCTGGAAATATCTCTATAAAGCATGGCTTTATGGGCCCTAACTATACTACAGTATCTGCATGTGCATCTTCTGCTAATGCAATTATAGATGCTCTAAACACAATACGTTTAGGCCATTGTGACGTTGTTGTTACTGGAGGTAGTGAGGCTGCCGTTACTATAGCTGGTATGGGTGGTTTTGGATCTATGCACGCATTATCTACAAGAAATGATAGTCCAGAAACAGCATCTAGACCTTTTGACGCTACCAGAGATGGTTTTGTATTAGGTGAAGGAGCTGGTGCACTTGTATTAGAAGAATATGAACACGCTGTAGCAAGAGGAGCAAAAATATATGCTGAAGTTGCTGGTGGTGGTTTATCTAGTGATGCATACCATATGACAGCACCTCACCCAGAAGGTATAGGCGTTGTACGTGTTATGGAAAACTGTCTTAAAGATGCTGGTTTAAAGCCAGAAGATGTAGACGCTATTAATACACACGGTACATCTACACCGTTAGGAGATGTTGCAGAACTAAAAGCTATTAGTAAAGTTTTTGGTGAGCACGCACATAATTTAAATATAAACTCTACAAAATCTATGACAGGGCATCTACTTGGTGCCGCAGGAGCAATAGAAGCAATTGCATCTATCCTTGCCATGGAGCATGGTGTTGTACCACCTACAATTAACCATGAAAATGTAGATGAAAATATAGATCCTAAATTAAACCTTACACTTAATAAAGCTCAAAAAAGAGACGTAAATGTTGCATTAAGCAACACGTTTGGATTTGGAGGGCACAATGCATGTGTAATTTTTAAAAAATTAAACTAAGATAATGAGTTTTATCTCCAAAATATTTAATTCCCATCCAGAAAAAGATGGGGATTTTTTTTTAGGAATAACACACATTTTAGGCTTTAAGCCTAAAAAAATAGAGATTTACCGCAAAGCCTTTTTGCACAGGTCTGCAAATAAAAAAGATAAAGACGGTAATCCTTTAAATTACGAACGCCTAGAATTTCTTGGAGATTCTATGCTAGGTACAATTATTTCTAAATATTTATACAACGAAGTTCCGTTAGGAGACGAGGGCTACCTTACTAAAATGCGCTCTAAAATTGTTAGTAGAGAGCACTTAAACGAATTAGGTAAAGATTTAGAACTTATAAAGTATGTAGAGAGCAGAATTTCTAAATCTCATTTTGGAGATAACATACACGGTAATGTTTTTGAAGCACTTGTTGGCGCTATTTACTTAGATAGAGGGTATGATTATTGCGAAAAATTTATAAGCGAAAGAGTAATTGGCCCGTACGTAGATATAGAACAATTAGAAGGCCGAGTAATTAGCTACAAAAGCTTGGTGATAGAATGGTGCCAAAAACAAAAAAAGCAATTTAATTATAACGTATATGAAGACACCGGTAATGACACGCTAAAGCACTTTGCCGTAAAACTATCTATAGATCATAATATAATTGCAAAAGCCAGAGCAACATCAAAAAAGAAGGCAGAAGAAGCTGCTTCTAAACGTGCTTTTTTTGCTTTACAAGACAAAATTAAGAAGTCTAAGTAAAATAATTGTTAACTAAAACGTTTTCGTTTTAAATACCTTGCTTAAACCTTAAAACATACTAGGCTAGTATAAGTTTTAATCCTATATTTACTCTTTCAGACATAAAGAATATGGGAGCTATACATAAAATTTCTGAAGATTTTTTTGAAGATTCTTTTTCATTAATTGCCCTACACAGCAGTCTAGAAGATTACGCAATTGGCTATAATCTTAATTTATTTTTAAAATCTAATTTTAGAAGAGCCAAAATAGATTTAGATGTAAATAAGCGTATTTCTTTTCCTTTTTTTGAATGGGAAGACACAGATAATGATAATTACTGGACTTTAATTAGCAACCATAGTACAATAGAAGAACAAGAGGAACAAGGAGGTCTGTTTGGTAGCGAACTATCATACACAACACACTATCTAGTCCCAGAATATAAGGACGTAGATTACTTTTTAAAAATAGAGCAAGAAGACAAAGAAATTGTTACTTCAATTTTAAAACAAATTGTAAGTATACCAAAAATTGTGACTGCTTATAATATAGATGTTGATAACCTAAAATCTAAAAACAACTTAATTTTTTAACAATGCCAACTAACAAAAAAACAAAAATAGTAGCAACCCTTGGGCCTGCTACAAGCAAAAAAGAAGTTTTAAGAGATATGATTAATGCTGGAGTAAATGTCTTCAGAATTAATTTTTCTCACGCAGATTATTCAGATGTTACAGAGCGTGTTAAAATGATACGTGAATTAAGTGATGAGCTAGGCTCTAACACTTCTATTTTAGCAGATTTACAAGGTCCTAAACTTAGAGTTGGGGTTATGGCTGGCGAAGTTGTTGTTGCTCCTGGCGATAAAATATCTTTTATAACAGGTAAGCCTTTTGAAGGTACTGCAGAAAAAGTATATATGAATTACGCATCTTTTCCTAAAGATGTTAAACCAGGAGAATTAGTACTTTTAGATGACGGTAAACTTATGTTTAAAGTACTTTCTACAAACAAGAAAGATGAAGTTAAAGCAGAGGTTGTACAAGGTGGACCTTTAAAATCTAAAAAAGGAGTAAACTTACCTAATACCAATATCTCTTTACCTGCACTTACAGAAAAAGATATTAAAGATGCAATTTTTGCAATTTCTCAAGATGTAGATTGGATAGCACTTTCTTTTGTACGTTTTAGTCAAGATTTAATTGACTTACAAGCTTTAATTAAGAAACACACAGATCATAAAATTCCTATTATAGCTAAGATTGAAAAACCTGAAGCTGTAGAAAATATAGATAAAATTGTTGCTTACTGTGACGGTTTAATGGTTGCCCGTGGAGATTTAGGAGTAGAAGTTCCTGCACATGAAGTACCATTAATTCAAAAGCAATTGGTACTTACAGCTAAAAAAGCTCGTATTCCAGTAATTATTGCTACACAGATGATGGAAACAATGATTACTAGCCTTACACCAACACGTGCAGAGGTTAATGATGTTGCCAATTCTGTAATGGATGGTGCAGATGCTGTAATGCTTTCAGGTGAAACTTCTGTTGGTAATTACCCTGTACAAGTAATAGAAAAAATGTCTAGCATTTTAATGAGCGTAGAAGGATCTGATCTTATATCGGTACCTCACAACCCACCTCATGTTAAAACTAGTAGATACATTACTAAATCTGTATGTTACCACGCAGCTATTATGGCTAACGAAATTAAGGCAAAAGCAATATCTACATTAACAAATAGTGGCTATACTGCTTTTCAAATTTCTGCTTGGAGACCAAGTGCGCATATTTTAGTTTTTACATCTAATAAAAGAATCTTAACACAATTAAACCTTTTATGGGGTGTTAAGGCTTTTTATTATGACAAGTATGTTACTACTGACGAAACTATAGATGATGTAAATGCTATTGCTTGCCAAAAAGGATTTTTAGAAGTTGGTGATATGCTTATTAGCCTTGCTGCAATGCCAATTGCAAACAAAGGTATGGTAAATACACTTCGTGTTACAGAAATAGAATCTTGTAACATTAAAAAATAAACAACCATTTAAGTTTATATATAAATCCTGAGTTATCGCTCAGGATTTTTTTTGTTTATAACCACCCCAAATGTAAGTTAGTATTAATTTAAAAGACTATTAATTTACCTTATTAATACCTGTCTTTATGAAATTTAAATACACCGATACAAAAGTAGATTCTGTTTTTGGAATGACAGATGATATCAAAAAAAATCTAACTTACTTTAACACCAATAAAGACACCATAAGCATTTTATGGAACCAAAATAGCACCCCTGTTACTTTAGAAATAGATAACACAATTATAGAGCTACAACCCAACCAACTAATTACAACCACCTATTTACACTATGTATCTTATCAAAAAACAGAAAAACCTTTAACCGCTTTTATGTTTAACAGGCCTTTTTACTGTATTAGAGATCATGACAGCGAGGTATCATGCAATGGTATTTTATTTTTTGGAACACAAGAGTTACCAATAGTAACCATACCACAAGACCAAGAACGTAAATTTAGCACGCTCTATGAGATTTTTATAGATGAGTTTAGTACATCTGACAAAATACAAGGAGATATGCTACAAATGCTCTTAAAAAGGCTTATAATTATATGTACGCGTTTAGCCAAAGAACAACTTACTATAAAAAAGTTAAACAATGAGCAAATAGATCTTGTACGTAGGTTTAATGTTTTGGTTGATGAGCATTTTAAAACCAAACGTAAAGTAAGTGACTATGCAGACCTGCTTTTTAAAAGTCCAAAAACCCTTTCTAATATTTTTGCACTTTACAATCAAAATTCACCACAACAAATAATATTAAGCAGAATTGCTTTAGAAGCAAAACGACTTATGAATTTTACAGACAAACAAAACCAAGAAATTGCTTATGACTTAGGTTTTAACGATCCTGCACATTTCAGTTCATTTTTCAAAAAAATGACCAACTACTCTCCTACCCAATACCGAGAAATACACAAAAAATAGGCTGTCGGGAAATTTCTACAAGCCGTCGGGAAATTGCTATTAACAAATAGCTCTTAATAGATTGCATCTTTGCATTGTAATTATAAAACAACGCAATTATGAACTTAATACATACATCTATTTTTAACCTAATTGAAATATTTAGGTCAGATAAAAAAAGTAAACAACAGACTGTATTAGCTACAGATCATTGTGAAAAAAAGTACCATCACGATTTCTACTGTGATGCAGAAAAACCTTTTATCCAACATTTTCAATAACAAACATTAATACTAACTGTCTTTTAAAATAAATGACATTAAACAAAATAATTATGAGCAAATTTAACGTACCCACAAGAGCAGAAGTAAGCGAAAAAAATCAAGCAATTTTTGATTCATTAGAGAAAAAAGTAGGTTTTGTACCTAATTTATATGCAACATACGCATACTCTAACAACGCATTAGAAAACTACCTTAATTTAAGTGGAGCAAAAACATCTTTATCTGCCAAAGAAAAAGAAGCAGTAAACTTAGCAGTAAGCGAAGTTAATAATTGTATTTACTGTTTATCTGCACACACTGCAATAGGTAAAATGAATGGTTTTACTGATGAAGAAATACTAGAATTAAGAGCAGGAAAAGCTTCTTTTGACTCTAAATTAAACGCATTGGCTGCTTTAGCTAAAAACGTTACCGAAAAAAGAGGCGCTACAGATGCTACAATTGTAGACAACTTTTTAAACGCAGGTTACACTAAAGAAAACCTAATAGATACTATTGTATTAGTTGGCGATAAAACCATATCTAACTACATACACAGCACAACAAATGTTCCTGTAGATTTTCCTGTAGCACAAGCTTTATAACAAATAAACTTAAACACAATTACAAACAATAAAAACAAAAACAAGATGAAAAATTTTAAAAACGCAATTGCATTAGTAGCCTTATTAGTAGGTATTGTATTTACAAGTAACGCTCAAGATAAAATGAGTAAAATAATTTCTTTAGAACAAACTAAAGGAGAGTTTACACAGAAAAATTTAACTGTAACGCCTGGCACTTATGTTTTTGAGATTGCAAACAATAACGTTGGTCATGATGTAGGTTTTGTACTTGTTAAAAAAGGACAAGATGTTAGCAAACCAGAAAACCACATTAAAACTGCTTATGTTACAAAAGCAGTTGCAAACGGTAAAACAGAAAAGTCTAACGCTACTGTTTTAGAAAAAGGAGAATACGTATATTTTTGCCCGTTAAACCCAACAGCAACAGACAACACAATTACAGTAAAGTAAAGTTTAATCTTTTTTTGTGTGATAAAATCCTTGACTAGCTATTGTAAGCTACTCAAGGATTTTTTGTTTTAAATAACCTCTGTTATTTGTATTGTAGATCCGTTAAAAACAAAACTATCACCTGCACTTTTACCTAACAGCAATTTACCTATTGGTGTATTTGCAGATATACAATACACCTTTTTGCTACTATGAGCATATTCACCTGCAGAAATTGATAAAAAATAATTGTTTTTTTCTGTATACACCAAACTCCCTAAGCCAATTACTGTTGCATTTTTAGTTGCTGTTACCTTAGATAATAACTGTTGCATTTTTTCTGCCTCTAATAATTGCGCACCAAGTTTTTCGCGCTCTAATTGCAACATTGCTCTTCCAGTTTCGTGTTTATCACCTGCACTACTTTTTGTTTCTGATGTTAACGACTCCTGCACACCTGCAATGTTTTTTTGTATTCTAGAAACTCTATTGTTTATAAAACTTACGCAAAACTTTAAAAGCTCTTCTTTATTTACCATACTACTTTATCTGCTAATTCTTTACCCACTAAGCTACCAATAGCAATTCCCATCCCGCCTAAACGCACACCGCAATACACGTTAGGTTCAACCTCTTTTATTATTGGATTTTTTTGGCTCCCAACACCCATTATACCACTCCATTTTTTATCTATTTTAAAAGGTGTGTTAGGTAATATTGTTTCTCTTAATATCTCTTCAAGCTTATGCTGCACTATTTTGGTTTCACCAAAGACCGATGTTTCTTCTGCTTTAAAGTCTAAATTTCGTCCTCCTCCAAATAAAATTCTATCATCAATATTTCTAAAATAATAATATCCTTCGTGTAAATGAAAAGTACCTTTAATATGTAAATTAGGTATAGGTGATGTTACCAAAACTTGCGCCCTAGCCGGCTTAACCTTTTCCTGTAGTAATTCTGCCGCAAAACCATTGGTTGCAACCACTAACTTTTTAGTCTGTAAAGTAAAATTACTTGTTTCTACCGCTACACCATTAGCCGTTGTGGTAAATGCTTTTACACTTGTGTTATTTAAAATTAAAATACCTTTTTGAATGACTTTTGCCAACAAACTCTGCATCATTTTACCAGTGTCTATTTGGGCTTCAAAAATATGTGTAATGTAGTTTTTTTGTATTTTATTAAAGTTGAATTTATTTTGCGTAGACACAAATGCATCACCTTTAAAAACAGAATTTAATAACGTGTTTACACCACTTAATTTACTTAAACAATGTTGATACAATTTAGAGTTAGAATCTAAAAATAGCTCATGACCTCCATAATTTTTATACCCAATAGCTTTGTCTCCTAAATTTGATCGTAATAAGTTTATACCATCTAATCTTTTTTGTACAAGCTCCACAACCTCTTCTTCTGTATGCGAGTCTAAATCTGATACTATTTCTGATATGCTACCAAAACAAGCAAAACCAGCATTTTTAGTACTAGCTCCCTGCGGCAACATTCCCTTTTCTAAAATTAAAATTTTGGCTTTAGGAAAACGCTCTTTTAAGTACAATGCACAATTTAATCCCACAATACCACTGCCCACAATAGTAAAATCTATTGCAGACAACCACGTTTTATGTTCCCAGTAGCTAAAATTCATTTTACTAAAATAAGAACTAAAACTAAGTAAGTGAATGCAAAAGTGTTATTTGGCATTTTCTAACCCAAAAAAGATTTGGGTTATAATATTTATATCTTCTTTTTTTGCTGATAATGTACCCTCTACACCAACAACTCCGTTCTTAACCACATTAGCTTTAACATCTAGCGTATTTAAAAGTCCAAATAATAAGTTAGACTTAGGAAAGCTTATATCGTTATTTAACTTAGAGAAATCTGCAGTTATATCTAAAAAGTTAGCGCTTTTAAAAACCTCTGTTTTGGGATTGTTTTTAGCCGTTGCAAACAAACTTACTTTGTCTGTTGATGACACATAAAAGTTATATATTGGCAACGCAGTAAATACGTCTTGCTCTATAGCCCCTTGTGTTTTTAAATAAGTTGACAAGCCATTTTTATTAACACCTAAATTTACATACATTTTTGGTGCCTCTTTTTCTTGTACAGTTTTCTTTTCTACCTTATTAAAATTATCATCATAATCATAAGTAATAATAGTGTCTTGCTGTTTAGTTTTACCACTTACAGCCAAACTAAAAAACCCATTACTGTATTTTGCAATACTATCTATTTGTAAATTACTTTTTTGTAAAAAAGAGCTATTTTTAAAGGCTGATATAAAGTCTCTCTTGTGATTCTCATTAGCAAAATTATAATCTAAATACATTTGCAAAGATGCATTGCGCACACTATTTACTGTAATTTCTTTTGAAAAAACTGAGGACTCATCAACTTCTAATTGTCCGGCTACAGCTAATTTTCCGTCTTCAAAATTTAAACCAATTACACTTGTTCCTTTTACGTATACAATGTGATCTTTAGTACTTTTTAATTTCTGAATTAGACTATTATTTTTATCTACAATCAACTTTTCTCCTACCAAAACATCTGTAAAAACAACAGAAACCTTTGTAAGATCTATTTTATCTGGTGCAGCCGCAACAGCAAGGTTTTTAGAGTTCCAAGCTATACAAACTTTAGATTTTTCTAAAACTGCGTATTTATAACCTTCTGCTTCAAGTATTTTTCCTTTTTTATTTTTTACATACTCTTTTACATATGCAGTAAAACCTGTAAAATTATCTATTGGAAATGTAGAAAAAACAGTGTTTTCTACATTTTTAAGTGTATATAAAACTACAGTATATGGTTTTAGATTAATGCCTTTTTCTAAGGTAGAATCTTTCTCTTTTTTACTACTTGAAAATGATATGTTATCATAATAAAACTTAGGTGAAGATAGCGCGTCTAAAACTATAGTTTCTTTTATACCGTGCAAATCTATTTTAACAACAGCATCTGCATTTTTATGCACAACACCTAATAAAGATGATGTGTTGTTTACAAGCTTATAGCCCCAATAAACTATACCTGCAAGTATAATTATTGGGACTACTATTTTTATTATTTTTTTTAAACGCATATTGCTTAAAACTTAATCTATAAATGCATCTATAAAATTAATAAAGTATGCTAAGCCATTTTTATGTCCTTCTTCTGGAGTATTTAAAACAACTTTAGTACTAGATTTATTCCCCTTTAATTTACCTGTTGTAATTAAAAGATCTTCTGTATTACTAGTTAAAAAGTTTATTTTTCTTTTAAACTCTCTTGGCAACTCATTAACTGGTATTTGAGAAATTATATTTTTACCGTTAACATATGCCGCAGAAGTATTTTTACTAATATTTTTCTTGTGCTCACCACTTACACTACCTTTAAAACTACCATTTCTAATAGCTAACAAATGGTCTTTAGACGTTGCAAAAAACAACACTCCTTTAGCGTGCATTGCATATACATTTACAGGTACACTTCTTGGTGTGTTAAACTTATAAATACCGTTATCTACCGTCATTTCGTTTTCTTTAACAGCAATATTCATAAGCTTGTTAAAAATACTTTCTCCGTTAGAAGTGGCCATAAAAATAAAATCTGGTACCGTTTCTTCTTTAGTTTTCTCTATTGGAATTCTATTGTAGTTTTCATCATACTTATATGTTGTATAGGTTACTTGCTTTTTAGCAATATCATTAACTACAAATAACATATCTCCTCTAACCAATTCACCAACAGCTTCTTCATCTAAAAAAATAGATAATAAGTCTGCTCCTAATGGCGCCAGGGTAGCAACTTCTTTATCATAAGAATTAGCAAACATAGATTTCATAAGCTTTGGATACTCTGTAAGTATACCTTCTGTACTTGCATTAACAGACATATAGCCCAGCATCTTATCTTGGTTAAAATACTTGTAAAAATCTTTATTCATTTTACCATTGTACATAACTTTGGCGTGTTTTGCCATAGCATCACTCATAGTATAATCTATGTTTAAAACAGCACTAGTGTTAGTAAAATCTAAGGTAGAAGACATAGAAGAGTTTCTATACAACTCCTCTACATTATACATACCAAAAGCATTACTAAAACCCTGTGTTAATACTAACTCTTGGTAAAGATTTATGAAATCGCCTGCCCAAGCGTGTGCCTCAAAATTTTGCTTTCCTAAACTAGCAACATAACTCTTGTTACGCAAAATATTATTGGATGAGTGGTCGCCATTTATAAAAGCTTTTGCTTTTTGTAAATTACGCACTTTTGCTTTTTGAGTTTTAGCTATTCTTCTTGCTTCTCTTTCTTGTCGTTCTCTTTTGTAACGCTCTTGTCTTTTTTTATAGTAATCATCATTAGAGTATGTTGCATCTTCGGTAGATTCAACTACCGCTTCTTCAACAATCACATAATCTTCGGTAGATTCAATTACTGTTTCTTCTACTTCTGAAACTTCAATTTCAACCTCCTCAACAGCATCTTCTGCAACGTCTACAGCAGATTCTACTACTTCTTCAACTTCTACTGCATCACTATAATTATAGTAGTCGTTATCTTCGTTTGCATCTTCAGAAATAACAACAACAAGCATTCTATCATTCCAAGCTACAGTAATGCCATCATAATTATCTTGCATATAAGTAATATCACCGTCAGTTTTTATCTTTTCGGTACTACTATTGTTCTTTTTAATTAAGTTATCAAACCCACTTTTAGAACGTAACGGAATAGCAAAGTAATTAGAAAAAATACCTTTTTCTGCTTGCAAAAAATAGTATGCGCTTGCATTAAAATCTATACCTAAATCATTAAGACTTGTTAAGTCACCGTCTGATTCTCTGGCTAGTTCTTTTACCATTTCTTGACCTATTTTAGAGTTCTCAAACTCCTTAATAGAAAACAAATCTGTAACATTACTTCCTTTTATAGTAACAACTGCACTAGAGTTGGCAGGTATATTTTGTATTAAATCTTGTGCTTGCGTTGTATATGCAGCACAACAAATAGTTAGGCTTAATAATAATTTTTTCATTCTTTTAATTGTTGATTAATTGTATGGTATTTTCTAAAGTTTGTTGGCCTGTTATTAAAGGCAATGCAGGCACACGCATAAATACTGCCTTTTTATTTGGAGCTATTTTAGCTACTGAATTAGAAACACTTTTTACAGATGAATTAAACCTATATATTGTTGTGTAACTAGCATCATTAAAAACTTTTTTATCTTCGGATTTAAGCGAATTAAATTTCTTTTTTATACTACCATCATATTTAAAATGTCTTTTAAATTGATGATTTACATCATTATATGAAAAATTAGTGGTACTAAAACTTGTTTTTTCTCTTCTATTTTGATTGTTAATCATTTCTTTAAAAATTGAATTAACGCTCTCTACAGATGTAAAGTCACAAGCTATAGAAAATATATAATTATCATAATCTGCTGTTTTTTCTATATTAGATATGCCTTGTGTTTTTTTAAGATGATCCACTGCATTTTTCATAGCTAAGTCAATATCCTTTTTAGATGGCACCTTATAACCGTTAACGCTGTCTAAAAGCATAACAGAAGCCAACTTAGACTTACTCTTGCTTAGGTTAGCTGTAACGGTTATACGTCCGCTACCGTCTTTATTAAAACTAATTTCTTCTAAAATTTCAAAGCAACTTGTGCATAATAGTAAGGAAATAAATAAAGGAACGTACGTAAATAGTTTTTTAAGCATATGAATTGGCATTAAATTATAATAGTAAACTATGTTTTAATGTTAAAATTGTAATTGAAACTAATTTTATTAGTTAGACTACTAGTACCTAATATTGTTACGCCAGTATTGGAATAATATATTCCCAGTTTAATTTTTTAGCATAATCAAGTGCTGTTAAACCATTATTTGTTGTTACGTTTTTATCTGCCCCCAACTCTAATAATATATTTACAGTAGTTTTATTACCTGCAATTACTTGCCTGTGTAAAACCGTATAGCCAGCTTCATCTTTAATAGTAAGTTCTTCTGGGTTTTCTTTAAAGAATTCTAAAAACTGGTCTGCTGTGTTTACACACATTGGGTGCTCTATAAGGTTTTCTGGGTTTTCTTTTTGACCGTGAACTAATAAAATAGCATTAAAATCTCCAAAATTTAAACCCCAAGCATTATCATGTTGTTGCCTAGCTTCTTGGCTCATACCAGATCTTAATACGTGTATTGTAAAGCCTCCGTAGGTTTCACCAGACATAGCAAGCATCCAATCGCTTATTTTATTTACATTACAACTAACAGTTTCACCTTCTGTAACATTTGTTAATTGCATTGGGTTATTAGCCAAAACACCTGTAACTATTTCACCATCAAAATTTATATCACGAACCCACATATGCTCTACAGTTGGCTCTTCTTCCCCATCAAACATTTGCTCAAAAGGAAACTTCACAATAGCTAAATCATGACCAGGAATAACACGCCTGTGCTCCCAATACAACTCTCTCCAAAAATATTTAAAAGTCTCTTGCGCTCTTTTAAATGCTAATGACATTTTATCATCCTCTTTCGCAAAAAACACTTCTTGCTTATTTTCTGAATTGCTCATATATTTTAATTTCTGTTGAGTTCATTTTTTTTAACACTACAAAGGTATAGTCATAAACAAGTAACTAACACCCTGTAAACCGTGAAAACCTGAAGGCTAGTTATTGCCAAAAAAAAACTCCGATGCTATATCGGAGTTTTTAATTTATTCATCATCTTTACTAGGTTCCATAACAAAACTCTCCATAAAGGCCGTGGTATAATTACCTGCCAAATAATCTGGATGATCCATTAATTGCCTATGAAAAGGAATTGTAGTTTTTACACCTTCAATTACAAATTCATCTAAAGCACGTTTCATTTTATTAATTGCCTCTTCTCTAGTTTGCGCAGTTGTAATTAACTTAGCAACCATAGAATCATAGTAAGGAGGAATTGTATAACCGCTATATACGTTAGTATCTAAACGTACTCCATGTCCGCCTGGCGTATGTAATGTAGTAATTTTTCCTGGAGAAGGTCTAAAATCATTTCTAGGATCCTCTGCATTAATTCTACATTCTATAGAGTGTAATTTAGGGTAGTAATTTTTACCAGAAATTGGCACTCCACCAGCAACTAAAATTTGCTCACGTATTAAATCGTAATCTACTACTTGTTCTGTTATAGGATGCTCTACCTGTATTCTGGTATTCATCTCCATAAAGTAAAAGTTACGGTGCTTATCTACTAAAAATTCAATAGTACCGGCTCCTTCATACTTAATATATTCTGCCGCCTTAACTGCTGCAGCTCCCATATCATCACGCAGCTTATCTGTCATGAATGGAGAAGGAGTTTCTTCTGTTAATTTTTGGTGACGTCTTTGTATAGAACAATCTCTTTCTGATAAGTGACAGGCTTTACCGTACTGGTCACCAACAACTTGTATCTCTATATGTCTTGGTTCTTCAATAAGTTTTTCCATGTACATAGCACCATTACCAAAAGCGGCAGTTGCTTCTTGTACAGCACTTTCATAAAGAGCTTCCATTTTATCTTCAGACCAAACAGCACGCATACCTTTACCACCACCACCAGCAGTTGCTTTAATCATAACAGGATATCCCATTTTTTTAGCAACTTTTTTAGCTTCAGCAACATCTTTAAGTAAACCGTCAGAACCAGGAATAGTTGGTACACCAGCTTTTTTCATAGTCTCTCTAGCACTAGCCTTATCTCCCATACGGTCTATATGCTCGCCAGATGCGCCTATAAATTTAATATCATGCTCTGCACATATTTTAGAAAACTTAGAGTTTTCTGATAAAAAACCATAACCTGGATGTATTGCATCTGCATTTGTAATTTCTGCTGCTGCAATAATATTTGGTATTTTTAAATAAGATTCATTACTAGGAGCAGGGCCAATACATACAGCCTCGTCTGCAAACCTAACATGCAAACTCTCTTCGTCTGCCTTAGAGTATACCGCTACCGTTTTAATTCCCATTTCTTTACAGGTCCTAATAATACGTAAGGCTATCTCTCCCCTATTTGCAATAAGTATTTTTTTAAACATCTTATGAAATTTTAAATTTTAATTCTAAATTCTAAAAAACTAAAAGTATTTAGCGTCTAAAATTTCTTATGATGGATCTACTAAAAATAAAGGTTGGTCAAATTCTACTGGAGAAGAATCATCTACCAATACTTTTACAATTTTACCAGAAACTTCAGATTCTATATCATTAAAAAGTTTCATTGCTTCAATAACACAAAGAACATCTCCTTGACCTATAGTATCACCAACTTCTACAAACACAGGTTTGTCTGGAGATGGTTTTCTGTAAAAAGTACCAATAATTGGCGACTTTATAGTAATGTATTTATCGTCATTACTTTCTTCTTTTGCAGGTGCAGCTTCAGGCGCAGCAGCTGGTGCTGGTGCAGCAGCGGCAGGAGCCATTTGAGGTTGCCCCATTGGTATTTGTTGCAAAATAGTTGTCTCTCCACCAGAGTTTAATGCTCCTGTTCTAATGGTAATTTTAATGTCTTCCATTTCTAATTTAACTTCGCTAGCGCCAGATTTAGCAACGAACTTAATTAAACTCTGAATTTCTTTAATATCCATAAAAATTAGATTTTGTTTAGTTGTAAGTTTTTATTTTTTGATTAAGAGTTATAGGCCCATTTTAAGAAAATAGAACCCCAAGTAAAGCCACCACCAAATGCAGCAAATACTAAGTTGTCTCCTTTTTTTAGTTGATCTTCGTAGTCTGCTAATAATAATGGCAATGTAGCAGAAGTTGTGTTTCCGTATTTCTGAATGTTCATCATTACTTTAGAAGAATCTACACCCATTCTGTTAGCTGTAGCATCTATAATGCGTTTGTTTGCTTGGTGTGGTACCAACCAATCTACATCTTTTTCTTCTAAACTATTACGCTCCATAATTTTTGCTGAAACGTCTGCCATATTAGATACAGCATATTTAAAAACAGATTTACCGTCTTGAAAAACGTAATGTTGTTTATTTTTTACAGTTTCCTCAGATGCTGGTAATAAAGATCCACCTGCATCAATTTTTAAGAAATTACGCCCAATACCATCAGACCTTAAGTATTCATCTTGAAAACCTAAGCCCTCTTCATTAGGCTCAAAAAGTGCGGCACCTGCGCCATCACCAAAAATTATACAGGTAGTTCTGTCTGTATAATCTAAAATAGAAGACATTTTATCTGCCCCTATTAATAATACTTTTTTATACCTACCAGATTCTACATAACTACTAGCTGTAGACATACCGTATAAAAAACTAGAACAAGCCGCTTCTAAATCAAAAGCAAAAGCATTAGTTGCACCAATCTCTGAGGCTACAAAAGCTGCCGTAGCTGCTACTTGTAAATCTGGAGTTGCAGTACCAACAATAATTAAATCTATCTCTGTTGGATCTATGCCTCTTTTTTGCAATAAATCTTCAGCTGCTTTAATTGCCATAAAAGAAGTTCCCTTGTCATCTCCTTTTAAAATTCGCCTTTCTTTGATACCTGTCCTAGTGGTAATCCACTCATCATTTGTATCTACCATCGTTTCCAGTTCTTTGTTAGTTAAAACATAGTCAGGAACATACTTACCTACTGCAGTTATTGCCGCTGATACTTTACCCATATATAAGTTTGATTTTTTTAATCAAAAAGTTTCAAAAAAGTCTAAAAATCATGGAAAATTAGTCAATTTTTACGACTTTTTACCAAAACTGTTTATTTTTTGATAAAAATTGATGAAAAATAAAAAAACCCTCACTTTTACGGTGAGAGTTTTGAATATTGTACAAAGATAGAATTAAGCTACTGCTTCTTCTGTTTTGTCAATTAATATTTGTCCACGGTAGTATAATTTACCTTCGTGCCAGTGTGCTCTGTGGAACAAGTGAATTTCTCCTGTTGTTGCATCTTTTGCAAGTGTTGGAGCTACCGCTTTATAGTGCGTTCTTCTCTTGTCTCTTCTGGTTTTTGAAATTTTTCTCTTTGGATGTGCCATTATGAAACTTTATTTATCCGTTATTAATTTTTTTAATGCGTCCCATCTGGGATCAATATCTTCTTTATTTTCCTTTTCTTCTCTTGGTTGTAGCTCTTCCAACTTATCTACGGCTTTAGATCTTAAAGTGCCATCCAGTACTCCTGGATGAATTCTTTTAGACGGAATAGCCAATACCAGCATTTCGTATAAATATTGCGAAATATTAACCTGATGTTCTCCGTGAGGAATTATCAGTATTTCTTCATTCTCATCATTATACTCTTCGCCAAACTTTACTACCAGTTCTAACGTAGAACTTATAGCTTGGTCATAAGGTTCACTAGAAATATCACAAAAAACATTTACTGTTCCTTCTGCAATCATCTCTAACTCCAACATTGTACTCATTTTATTTAACTTTACCTCTATATCTATATTGGCATCATTAAACTCATCGTACTCAAAAGATTCAAAGAACTTATTGTCTATTTTATACTCAAAACTGTGCTTTCCCTGCTTTAATCCAGAAAAAGGAATGGAAAACTCCTTTAGCTTCATCATAACAACACTATATTTATAAGTACCAGCCTCCTTAAAGGCGGGTGCAAAGATATTATTTTTTTAATTAAACCCAACTATTATGCGTAAATATATTACTACTTAATAGTTTAGCTATTGTTTTGCCCTATTTTAGGGGCTAATTTCACTTAAATTTATAAAAAATATTTTACTCTTTCCTCTTTAAACGTTGTTTTTTTAGAGGATTCTGAGTTAATTCTTTATACTCCTCCCTGTTTTTAAAGATTTTTAATGCCGTAAAAACTGCTTCTTTAAAAGAACTATGGTCTGCTTTTCCTTTACCTGCAATTTCATATGCGGTACCGTGATCTGGTGATGTACGTACTTTAGATAAACCTGCTGTATAATTTACTCCTTTGCCAAAGGATAATGTTTTAAAAGGTATTAATCCTTGGTCGTGATAGGCTGCTAATATAGCATCAAAATTACTGTAAGCATCAGACCCAAAAAAACTATCTGCAGAATAGGGACCAAAAACCATTTTTCCCTGATTTTTTAATTCTGTAATTGTTGGTTTTAAAACAGTATCATCCTCTTTTCCTATAACACCATTATCTCCGCTATGCGGATTTATACCTAATAGTGCTATTTTGGGTTTTTGTATTGCAAAATCTTCTTTTAAAGAACGCTCTATTGTAGCTACTTTTTCTTTTATAAGCTTTGCTGTTATTGCGGTTGCAACATCTTTAACAGCTATATGGTCTGTTAACAGTCCTACTTTTAAAGAGCTTGTTACCATAAACATTAAGCTGTTGCCACCTAATTCTTTTGCCAGATAATCTGTATGGCCAGGAAAATTAAATTCTTCAGACTGAATATTATTTTTATTTATTGGTGCAGTAACCAATACATCAATCTTATCTTCTTTTAATGCTTTGGTTGCTGCTTGCAAAGATTTTAGTGCGTAATCTCCACTCTCTTTAGTTGCTTCACCAAACTGAGTTTTTGGAACTTCTTTCCATACATTAACCACATTAATTTTGCCTGCTATAGTTTTGTCTGCATCTGGTATACCATTGTAGTTTATATTTAAACCTAACTCTTTCTTCTGAAAAGAAATGGTTTTGTTTGATGCAAAAATAACTGGAGTGCAAAAATCTAACATACGGTTGTCTTCAAAAGTCTTTAAAACAACTTCACAGCCAATTCCGTTTAAATCGCCTATAGAAATTCCTACCTTAATTTTTTTGCCTTCTTGCATAATTCAACTGTATAATGTCTAAATTTACACCGCAAAACTACTTAATTAAAACGATATGTTTACTGGGATTATAGAAACTTTAGGGAAAGTAACCGCATTACGTAAAGAAGACACCAACCTACACATTACTATAAAATCTACTTTAACACCAGAGCTTAAAATAGATCAAAGTGTTGCCCACAATGGTGTTTGCCTTACTGTTGTTGCTATAGAAAATGATACTTACACAGTTACTGCTATTGATGAAACATTGCAAAAAACAAGTATTGGGGCTTTAGAATTAAATTCTACGGTAAACTTAGAGCGTGCTATGATATTGGGCACAAGATTAGACGGACACATTGTGCAGGGGCACGTAGACCAAACTGCTGTTTGTACTGCTATTGAAGAGCAAGATGGTAGCTGGATTTTTAATTTTGAATATGATGATAAATACAACAACGTAACTATTGAAAAAGGTTCTATTACAATAGACGGCACAAGTTTAACTGTATTTAATTCTGGAAAAAACACGTTTAGCGTAGCTATTATACCTTATACTTTTGAAAACACTGTTTTTAATACCTATAAAGTAGGTACAGTTGTAAACCTTGAGTTTGATGTTATTGGTAAGTATGTTGCTAAACTAATTGCAAAATAAAAACTTATATTTTTTAATATTAAAGCCGTGTGTATCTCTTTTAGAAATATACACGGCTTATTTTTTTATTAAAGAATATTTGTTTTCATTTTATTCCAAGCTTTTACTAATAAAAAACCTGCCACTAATGCAATACCCGTAAATATTATTCCTTTTGTTGTTTCGCCATAAATCCAATACCCTGTTGCAAACATACAGGTATATATAAGGACACAACCTAGCACCATAGCTCCTATACCAGATGGCACACTCCATTTTTCATTTGGATTTACAATTTCTATATTGTCTGCTTTAGCATCTATTACAACCTTTTCCCAGCCTGGGCCTCCTGGTTGTATTTTTTTATAAAAACTATTTAAGACTTCTTTAGACTCTGGCTTAGTCATAAACGTAGCTGCTACCCAAATTATGGTTGTTATTAATACTACAAATGGTATTTGAAACCAATCTGGAAAAACTCCTGTATCTAAAGCAAAAAGGTAGTTTCCTAGCGGAGTCACTTTTAACACTATAGATAAAACTCCTGATGCAAACATTGCTGCAATCTCTGTCCAAGCATTAATACGCCACCAAAACCAACGTAAAATAAAAATTAGTCCAGTACCGGCTCCAAACAACAATAGCATATCAAAAACCTCCATAGCATTTTGCATTAATAAAGCCAAACAAGCACTTAATACCATTAGTACAACAGTAGAAAGTCTACCAACAGCTACCAATTGTTTTTCTGATGCATTTGGGTTTACTTGTTGTTTGTAAAAATCGTACACTATATAAGATGATCCCCAGTTAAGCTGAGTAGAAATTGTACTCATATAAGCAGCTATTAAAGATGCTAAAACCAAACCTAGTAATCCGCTTGGTAATTTTGTTAACATTGCCGGATAGGCTAAATCGTTCCCCAGTTTATCTGCTGCTATGTTAGGAAAAGCTTCTGCTATACTATCAACATCAGGATACACAACTATAGATGCCAAAGCAACTAAAATCCAAGGCCAAGGGCGCAATGCGTAATGCATAATATTAAAAAAGAAAGTAGCTCCTATTGCATGGTTTTCATCTTTTGCAGCTAACATACGCTGTGCAATATAACCGCCACCGCCTGGCTCTGCTCCTGGATACCAAGAACTCCACCATTGCACTGCCAAAGGAATAACTAATAAAGTAATTACAGCTTTAGTATTGCTAAAATCTGGCAAAATAGATAGTTTTCCTTTTACATCTTCATGTGTTAGTAAGTTTGTTACTCCGCCTACCTCTGGTAAATTTACTAAGTAATACGCTGCTCCTATAGCACCACCCATTGCTACAAAAAACAATAAAAAGTCTGTATACACAACACCTTTAAATCCGCCTAATGCACTAAAAGTAACCGTTATTAAACCTGCGCTTACTACTGTTTGCCAAGGCTCTAAACCTAGCATTATTCCTCCAATTTTTATTGCTGCTAGTGTTACAGCAGACATTGTAATTACATTAAATATAACACCTAAGTATATAGACCTAAATTTTCTTAAAAAGCTGGCCGGTTTTCCTCCATAGCGTAACTCGTAAAACTCTAAGTCTGTATTTACATTAGATTTACGCCAAAGCTTTGCGTACACAAAAACGGTTAACATACCAGTAATTAAAAATGCCCACCAAACCCAGTTACCGGAAACACCATCTGTCCTAACAATATCTGTAACTAAATTAGGTGTATCTGTAGAGAAAGTTGTTGCAACCATAGATAAACCCAACAACCACCAAGGCATTGTTCTTCCTGATAAAAAATATTCTGATGAACTTTTTCCTGATTTTTTAGAAACTACAATCCCAATACCCAAAACAATTGTAAAAAAAACAATGATTAGCGTATAATCCAGTGCACTTAATTCCATTTTTTAGTAGTTGGTTAATTAGTAAAGATATTATTTTTTACAATACTTTTGTCTTTTTTAGCTAAACGCCAATTATGGGTCTATTAATAACAGCAAATATTTCTACAACTGCATGGGTCTTGGCTTTTACAGCCGTATTTGTAATGGGTGTTTCTAAATCTGGACTAAAAGGTATTTCTATAATTGTAGTTACTCTTATGGCTTTGGCTTTTGGATCTAAAGCATCTACAGGCCTGCTTGTTCCGTTGCTTGTTATTGGAGATATTTTTGCCGTAATTTATTATAGTAAATATACCCAATGGAAATATATTATTAAGTTTTTACCTTGGATGGTTGGCGGTATATTAATAGGTGTATTTGTTGGCAAAGACTTACCAGAAGCCTCTTTTAAATACTGTATGGGAGGCATTATTTTAGTTACTGTATTAATGATGCTTTGGTGGGACCAAAAAAAATCTAAAAACGTACCTACACATTGGGCTTTTGCAGGTTCTATGGGCTTACTTGCTGGTATTACTACTATGATTGGTAATTTGGCAGGCTCTTTTTCTAATATCTACTTTTTAGCAATGCGCTTACCTAAAAACCAGTTTATAGGAACTGCTGCATGGCTTTTTTTAATTACCAATGTTTTTAAGCTACCTTTTCACATTTTTGTTTGGCATACGATCACAAAAGAATCGCTTACATTAAACCTTAAACTTTTACCTGCTATTTTTGTTGGTTTTATTGTTGGCACCTTTTTAGTAAAGTACATTAAGGATAAATTTTTCAGAAAAATGATACTAATTCTTACAGCTATAGGCGCTTTACTAATCTTGCTTAGATAATTAATTGGTTTTCCCTGTAATAATCTTATATTCATACGTAAAATCATTAAGTTTTCTATATCCCCTATGAAAAATTTAACCTCGCTTATTTTACTTTTCTTTATTAGTAGCTACATTATTGTTGGTCAAAATCTTTTTCCTCCAATACACAATTATAAAATATTTGATTATAATGCCGCTAGTAAAAATTGGGGGTTAGCCACCAATGAAGATGGCGAATTATTTTCTGCCAACAACGCAGGCCTTTTACACTTTAATGGTGAGGAGTGGAAACTTAACACCTTGCCTAGTAAAACTACCATACGCTCTGTTGCCTGTATCAATAATAAAGTATACACAGGTTCTTATGAAGAATTTGGATTTTGGGAAAAAGATAGCCTAGGTGTTTTAAAATACACATCATTAACTCATCTTATAAAAAACCACGTATTTACTAGTGAAGAATTTTGGCAAATTATTCCTTTTAATGATGCTATTGTATTTAGATCTTTCTCTAAAGTATATGTTTACAAAGACAATAAAATAACAGTAATTAAGGCTGATATTATAGTAAACAACATTACAAAACACAATAACCAAATTATAGTTGCTGGCGGTGATGACGGGCTATTTTATTTAAAAGGAGACACACTAAAACCTCTTGTACTAAAGAACAACATATCTTTTGTAAATAAAACTGTAGTAGATATGGCTTCTACTAATGAAGGTTTATTAATTGGCACTAAGTTAAATGGTTGTTATATAATTAAGAATGATGAAATTAAAACTTGGAATAGCACTATTAACGACACATTAAAACAACATCAGTTAAATAAAATAATAGTATTAAATCAAAATAAAATTGCTTTTGGCACTATAAAAAACGGACTTTTTTTATATGATAACCACTCTAAAACCTACAAAAGCATTAACCGTGAAGTAGGGTTACAAAATAACACTATTTTATCTATGGTTCCTTATAAAAATCAACTTTGGCTTGGTTTAGATAACGGAATAGACCATATACAATTAGATCATGCAGTTACTTATTATACAGATTTTACAGGTGTTTTAGGTACTGTTTACGATATTGCCTTGTACAATAATAAAGTATACTTAGGTTCTAATACGGGTTTGTATTATGTAGATAATGATGTATTGCATTTTGTTAAAGGAACTCAAGGTCACGTCTGGGATATTGCCGTTGTTAACAATGAACTTTTTTGCGGACATAACACAGGAACGTTTAAGCTAAATAAAGATGGCTTGGTTAAAGTATCCACTATTTCTGGAGGCTATCAAATAGAAAAAATACCAGAGAATAAGTCATCCTTTTTACAAGGCACTTATACAGGTATAGCAAAATATAGTAAAGACAATGACAACCAATGGTCTGTAGAAAGACTCAAAGGTTTTAATTTACCTGTTAAAAAATTGTGTTTTGAAGATGATAAAACGCTTTGGGTTGCACACCCATATAAAGGTTTTTATAAACTTAAACTAAACAGTACTTACGACTCTGTAATTAGTACTAAAGAGTATAACGGACAAGACGCACCTAACAAATACAATGTTAAGCTATACAATATTAAAAACCAGATAGTATTTTACAGTCAAGGAAATTGGTATAAGTACGATCCTATTTTAGACAAAATTGTAACATTAGAAGAGTTTAGTTCTTTTAAAAACAATGAGCTGTTGTATTACAACAATGATCACTTTTGGTTTATAGATAACGAAAACAGTAAAAAAATTACTTACACCAACTTTAAGGAAGACAATATTATTATTGAAAACCAAAGCTTAAAAAAACGTATAATTCCTGAGGCCGAAAACATTATAAAAGTAAACGACTCTACATTTTATTTTACTTTAGTAGACGGTTACAGTCAAATAAACTTTAACAAGCTAAACAATCAATTAAAAGATAACAACAGGTTGCCAGTTCCTAAACTAATTAGTTTTAATGGTAAGGAAAATAGCTACCCAATACACACAAAAAGTATAACTTTACCTTATAAAGATTCTCGTAACATTACTGTAAAAATTGCATCTTCGGGCATAATGCATCCAAAGTACTATTATAGTTTAAATGGTAAGGATGCGCAGTTTGCAGAGCTAAATAACGGACTTATATCATTTCAAAATTTAGGCTACGGTAGTTATGCTTTAGAAGTATTTGGTGTTGGTATAGATAATAAAAAATCGGTTCCAAATAACATCAACTTTACTATAAAAGCACCTTGGTACTTATCTGGTCCAGCAATATTAATTTACTTTTTACTAACTATAGTCTGCGTAATTCTTATCAGAAAATATAATAAGTATAAGCTAAATATAAAGCATAATAAGCTAAAGGAACGCTTGCAGCATGAACAAGATGAAAAAATTGCGCTTTTAGAAAAGGAAAAGCTAGCTAAAGAAATAAAACTTAAACAAAAAGAGTTAGCTAATACCACACTTAATATTGCCAAAAAGAACGAGATAATTCTTGATCTTAAAAACTTACTAACTCAAAATAAAGATAAGTTCCCTAACCAACAACGTTATAAATCTTTTATGAAAAGGTTAAACAATTCTGTTAACAATAAAGAGGATTGGAAACGTTTTGAAATGAATTTTAAAGAGTTACATAGCGACTTTTTTGAAAACTTACTTAAACAATACCCTAAGTTAACTCCTAAAGATTTAAAATTGTGTGCTTATTTAAAAATGAACCTGTCTACCAAAGAGATAGCGCCATTAATGGCCATTACAATTAGAGGTGTAGAAATACATCGTTACCGTTTACGTAAAAAGTTAAACATAGACAGTTCAGAAAACATATCTAACTTCTTAATCACCTTTAAATAAAGGTTTTTCTTTCAAAAACGGCTTAACAATTACCTAACACGAGGTACATCATTACTACATCAAAGTGTTAAAAGTGTATAAAAAACAAAGTCACAACACTACTGCAAACCATACTATTGGCGGTATATAGCCCATTTTAGGTGTTGATGTAGTTTTTATGTAGTTACCAAAACACCTCTGGACACCTTGTTTTATTAATTTAGTAAAAATCTAACTCAATTTTTAATGTATTATGAAAATACTCAATCAAATATTATTAATCTGCTTTATTCTGTTCGGGATATCTGCCTACGCCCAAGAGAATATAACGGTTAAAGGACAAGTAGTAGACAATAATGGTACACCTTTACTTGGTGCCAGTATTATTATTAAAGGTACTACAACAGGAACACAAACAGATTTTGATGGTTATTACCAATTAAACAGCGTTCCTAACAACGGAACTTTAGTTGTAAGCTATATTGGTTTTATCACATCAGAAATTGCTGTAAATAGTTCCGGCACAATTAATATAACCTTAGAAGAAGATGCAGAGTCTTTAGATGAAGTTGTTGTAATTGGTTATGGTGAAATGAAGTCTAAAGATTTAACCTCATCTATAACCACTGTTAAAGCCGAGGAATTAGCAGCTGTACCTACAGGTTCTGCAATGCAAGCTATGCAAGGCAAGGTTGCTGGTATGCAAGTAGTAAGTAGTGGTTCTCCTGGGCAAGGACCAACTATTAGAGTAAGGGGTATAGGATCTTACAACACGGGAGCTTCTGCTCCTTTATATGTTGTAGATGGTATGTTTTTTGACAATATAGACTTTTTAAATACTGCAGATATAACATCTATTTCTGTTTTAAAAGATGCTTCTGCTTCTGCAATTTATGGTGTTAGAGCCGCAAACGGTGTTGTTTTAATAGAAACAAAATCTGGAGCTTTTAACAAAAAAGCAGAGATTACATATGATGGCTATACTGGTTTTCAGGTTGCACAAAACGTTTTAAAAGTTGCCAATGCAGAACAGTTTACAACCTTAGCCTTAGAATCTGGTTCTGCACCAGATGCAGACTATATTTTAAATGCAATGCAACGCTACGGTCGTAGTAGAGTTAATCCAAATATACCTAATGTTAACACAGATTGGTATGATAAAATTATAAGGCCAGCACTAATACAAAACCATAGTATTGGTGTAACTGGTGGTAGTGAAGATGTTAGTTATTCTGTAGGTGCAAATTACTTTGGACAACAAGGTATATTAGACACTAAAAATGAATACGAGCGTTTTAACTTAAGAAGTAAAATAGAGTTTAATGCTAACGACTGGTTAAAAGTTGGTGCTAACACGGTAATTAGTAACGCTACTAGGTATGATGGTGATAACTCTGCTTGGCGTGCAGCTTACTTTGCTGTTCCTATTTTACCTGTATATGATGAGGCTTTAGCTAACGACCCAGATGTTTTCCCTACAAACTACGCTAATGCTCAAGACTTAGGCTACAGAGGTGGCCAAAACCCTTTTCCCCTTTTAGATTTTAATGAAAACAGAACAAAAATTAGAAATGTACTTGCTAATTTTTATGCAGAGCTAGACTTAATACCTACTAAACTTAAGTTTAAAACTGCATACAATCACAACTACCAAACTTTTGAGTACAGAAGTGTTAATTTACCATACTATATTGGTGATAGTTTTCAGAGACCAGATGCCTCATTAACAAAAAGTAACACAACAATATCAAACCAAATATGGGATAATACATTAACCTATAAAGAATCTTTTGGTAATCATGATGTAACTGTTTTAGCTGGTACTTCGTTTAGAGACGAGTCTTATCAGTTTTTAACTGCCACAGGATTAAACTTTCCGTTGTCTGGTGAAGAAGCTTATTATTTAGACCAAGCACAAACTATTGTAGAGAATAGTGTTGGTGATGGTGGAGCAAGAGAATATGGTTTCTCTTATTTTAGTAGAGTATCTTATAATTATGATGGAAAATACCTGCTTTACGGAACTTTTAGAGCAGACGGAACTAACAAATACCAAGAAAAATGGGGTTACTTCCCTACTGTTGGTGCTGGTTGGGTAGTGTCTGAAGAACCTTTTATGCAAAACAATGGTGTTTTTGATTTTCTTAAACTACGTGGTAGTTGGGGTAAATTAGGTAATGACAATGTTGCTGGTAGTAACGGCTCTATTACTTCTTCTGTAGTTACAACTGCGCTAGGAGACACTATGTTTAGCGGTTTAAATACAGGTAGTGATTTTACTTCTTTAAAATGGGAAGTTACAGAGGAAACTAATATTGGTATAAATGCTAGTTTTTTAGCTAACAATTTATCTTTAGAGGCAGATTATTATGTTAGAGATACAAAAGACGCAGTTATTCCTGTACAAAGACCATTAATACCTGGTTCTACCAGACAAAACGTAGGGGAAATTAGAAACTCTGGTTTTGAAATGTCTTTAAACTGGAGTAAAAAAGTATCAGATGATTTTAGTTATAACATTGGCGGTAATTTTTCTACACTTAAAAATGAAGTATTAAGTTTAGATGGCCAACAATACATAGATGCTGGCTCAGCAGAATTTCGTCAGCGTTCTATAGTTGGTGAACCTCTTTACGCTTTTTATGGTCGCGAAGTTGTTGGTATTTACCAAAATGAAGCAGAAATACTTGCAGACCCTGTTGCCGTAGCTAATAACTTAGTTCCTGGCGATTTTAAATACAAAGAAAACGGTGGTGACCCTACTACTATTGATGATGATGACCGCGTAGTTTTAGGGTCTTACCTGCCAACATACTCGTACGGATTTAACTTTGGGTTTAACTACAAAAATTTTGACTTTACAGCTACTGCTTCTGGTCAAGGTGGCAACAAAATACTTAACCGTAAAAGATTAGAGGTAATTTTTACTAGTGATACTAACTGGGACAGAGACTTTGCTGTAAACCGTTGGCACGGTGAAGGTACTACAAACTCTTACCCATCTGCAGCCGCAGTACGTAAAGGATGGAACCAAAAATTAAACGATTACTACGTAGAAGATGGTGACTACTTTAGAATTCAGAACATAACACTTGGGTATACTATTAACAAAAACGGTAAACTAAAAGGTGTTCCTAGAACTCGTATTTACCTAACAGCAGAAAAACCATTAACCATTTTTGGTTATAACGGGTTTAACCCAGAGGTTGCTAATGGTATAGATAACCAAACATATCCTATCCCTGCAGTATATACAATGGGAGTTAACATTAAAATATAAGACTTATGAAACTGTATAAAAAACATATATCACCTCTACTTATACTAGCATTTATTGCAGCGGTATTTGTAGGGTGTTCAGACAAGTTAGATGAGCCACAAGAAAATAACAATTTTGCTGGTGGCACAGATTTTACAAAAACCGAGGATATGATTTTATCTGTCATTGGTGTTTATGATGCTTTTCAGTCTCGTGGATGGGAACAACCTTTATTAATTTCTGTTCGTGGAGATGATGTTAATGCTGGTGGTTTAGGAGATCAACAAGATTTTTCTGAAACAGACCTTTTTACCTACAATAAGGATTACTGGATGTACAATTCTCTTTGGGAAAATGTGTACGTAGACGTAATTACTGCACACACTGCAATGGAACAAATTGCTCGTTACCAAGAATTTGCAGATGCAGAAGGTGTAGAAAAAGGAAACCAATATATTGCTGAAGCAAAAGTTTTAAGAGGAATGATGTTGTTTCAAATTTCTCAGGTATGGGGAGATGTTTTTATTCCAGAATCTTCAGATACAGGTGCTCTTTTAAGTGTTACAGAATTGCCTAGCAAAGATGAGGTTATGCAACATATATCTGACCAGATGGATGAGGCAATTACATTTTTACCAGACGCAAGACCTAATGAGCGTACAGACATCCCAGGTGGTGTTACTAAATACACTGCTTTAACAATTAAAGCTTTAGCAAACCAAGAGCTTAAAAATTACCAAGAAGTTGCTTCTGCTACAGGGCAAATTATTAATTCTGGTAAGTTTAGTTTATTCTCAGATTATTATGAACTTTTTAAAACTCCTGGTAAGTTAAGTGATGAGAGCATATTGGATTTACAGTACTCAGATTTTGGACAGGGAGAAGGAGATCGTGAAGGTCATTTATTTCAACCTTATGGTCCACAAAACTGGACACCTGCAGTTACTGGTGCTGGTTCTGGCTGGGGATTTTATGAACCTAGCATCAAATTTATAAAGTTTATGTTAGATCGTGGAGAAGCGGTTCGTTTAGAAACTAGCGTACTTTTTACAGATCGTGGTATTGCCGAGCTTCAAACAGATCCAGATTACGCAACTTTACCAAGTTTTGTAAATAAAACTACTAGAGATGGTGATGTTATAGAGGACTATGCTAGAGCACTTTTTTCTAGCGGTAAGCACTACTTACCATCAAACCAACTTATAGAGGGCAGAACAGAGTACGGTAGTAATAAAAACTACAACTTACTACGCTACGCAGAAGTTTTATTAATGTATGCAGAAGCGGTTACACAAGGAGCAACAGCAACATCTATAACTGCAGATAATGCTGTAAACTTAGTAAGGGAGAGAGCTGGTATGCCATCACTTACGGGTGTAACATTAGACGATGTAATAGATGAAAAATTTGCAGAACTAGGTATGGAGTGGGGCAAACGCTATTATGATATGGTTAGACTTGGTAGGTATAACGAATTAAGCTATGACGGAAGAACATTTTCTGAAGATAAAATATACCTTCCTTACCCACAACCACAGGTAGATCAATTTCCAATATTAGGAAACCCATCAAACTAAAAACAAAAAGCAATGAAAAATTTAAAATATACAATAACCTGTTTGGTTTCTGCATTGTTTTTCTATTCTTGTGATCAAGGTATAGATGATATTACACAAGTAGCACCGGGAAAAGATGCTACGGCACCAACAGTTAAAATAAATTACCCTACAGAAGGCACAAAAATTAAGGTACTAGACATTGTTACTTCTATTATTATAGATTTTGAAGTTACTGATGATATAGAAGTTGCCTCTATTAACGTAGCTATAGATAATAACAATATTCAATCTTTTACAAGCTTTAAAGACTACAGACGTGTTTTAATAGATGATTTAGTTTTTGATAATTTAGTTGATGGTACACACCAACTAACTATTACCGCTACAGATTTAGAAGGCAAGACCACTGAAGCATCAGTAAACTTTGAAAAAGAGCCTGCTTACACGTCACTATTTGCTGGGGAAACTCTTTATATGCCTTTTGATGGTGATTACGTAGACCTTATTGGTTTACAATCAGCAGAAAAAGTTGGCGTACCCGGTTTTGCTGGTGAAAGCGTTGTTGGCACTAATGCGTATTCTGGTGCAACAGATGCTTATTTAAAATACCCTACAGACGGTTTAATTGACGGTGCAGAGTTTAGTGCATCATTCTGGTACAAGGTAGATGCCAGTCCAGAAAGAGCTGGTATTTTAGTTATTGGTGATGATGTAGATGACCGTTTTCAAGGTATTAGATTATTTAGAGAGGGTAATGGTGCTGAACAAAGAATTAAAGCTAATGTTGGTACTGGAGCAGGAGAAAGTTGGAATGATGGAGCTGTTATTAATGTTGCAGATAATAAATGGGTTTATATTACACTTGCTGTTTCTGCTACAAAAAGTACCATATTTTTTAATGGCATACCAGTAAATACTGCAGACCTATCAGCTCCTGTAGACTGGACAAATTGTAATACGGTTACTATTGGTGCTGGCGGAGAAACATTTAGTTACTGGGATCATAAGTCAGACAACAGTGCTATAGATGAATTACGCTTTTTTAATAGAGCACTAACCACTAATGACATAGAAAATATGATAAACGTTACAAATCCATACACTGGCGTTTATGATGGTGAAATGTTTTATGCTCCTTTTGATAACGACACTAAAAACAAATTTACAACGCAAGAAGCAACTGTAATTGGATTGCCTGGCTTTGCAGATGAAAGTGTTGTTGGTAGTAATTCTTTTGCTAGTACAACAGACTCTTATATAACCTATCCTACAAATGATTTATTAAACAGTACAGAGTTTAGCGCAACATTTTGGTACAAAGTAGATGCTAATCCAGATAGGGCAGGTATTTTAGTTATTGGTGATGATGCAGATGATCGTTTTCAAGGGTTAAGACTATTTAGAGAAGGTAGTGACACAGAACAGAGAATAAAAGCAAATATTGGTATTGGTACTGATGAAAGTTGGAATGATGGTGATGTTATAAACGTAGCAGATAATGAATGGGTATTTGTATCACTAGTTATTTCTTCCACAAAAAGCACCATTTATTTTGATGGTGTTGCAGTTAACTCTACAGATTTGGCTGCTCCTATAGATTGGACAGGCTGCGACTTAATTACTGTTGGTTCTGGTGGTGAAACATTTAGTTACTGGGATCATAAATCAGATAATAGTTCTATTGATGAACTGCGCCTATACAACAAAGCACTTTCACAAGAAGAAATACAGTCTATTAGAGACGCAGATTTATAATAAATACATTTTTTAGTTTTTAGTTATTCATATATATGAGATTAATTTTAGTAGTATTGGCCGTTGCATCTTTGTTAACAGGATGCAACAACAAGCCAAAAAAAGTACAAAAACAAGTTTGGACAGATGAAGCCTTAATGGACACTGTACAAAAACAAACATTTAGCTATTTCTGGGATGGTGCAGAGCCTATTTCTGGTTTGGCTAGAGAACGTATACATTTAGATAGCATTTACCCAACACACGATAAAGACATTATAACTATTGGTGGTTCTGGTTTTGGACTAATGGCAATAGTTGTTGGTGCAGAGCGTGGTTATATTACCAAAGAAGAAGCTTTATCTAGATTTGAAAAATCTGTAGATTTCTTAGAAAAAGCAGATCGTTTTCATGGTGCTTGGCCACACTGGTTACTACCAAGTGGTAAAGTTGCTCCTTTTAGTACGTATGATGATGGTGGAGATTTAGTAGAAACTGCCTTTTTAATTCAGGGTTTATTAACCGTAAAAGAATACTATGCAAGTGGCGGAGAACGTGAGCAAAAACTAGTTGCTAAAATTCAGAAACTTTGGGAAGAAGTAGAATGGGATTGGTACACAAAAGGAGAAAATACCTTATACTGGCACTGGTCTCCTAATGTAACGTGGAAAATGAATTTCCCTGTGGGTGGTTACAATGAAGCATTAATAATGTACATACTTGCAGCTGCATCACCAACTCACCCAGTATCTAAAGAAGTTTATGACGAGGGTTGGGCATTAAAAGGCGAAATAGCTAAAGACACTGTTTATTATGGTTTAGAAACTGAGTTAAATCATTATGAGCATGATGCATCACCTGTTGGTCCTTTATTTTGGGCACATTACTCTTACTTAGGTTTAAACCCTAAAGGGTTAACAGATGCCTACGCAGACTATTGGAAATTAAATGTAAATCACGCTAAAATACACTACAGACACGCAGTAGAAAATCCAAATAAATATAAAGGTTATGGCAAAAATTTATGGGGGTTAACATCTAGTTATTCTGTAAAAGGCTACGCTGGCCACAGACCAGATAACGATCTAGGTGTAATATCACCTACTGCAGCATTATCTTCTATAGCCTATACACCAGAAGAGAGTTTACAATTTTTGCGCTATATGTACACAGAACAAGATTCTCTTATTGGTAAATATGGTCCTTATGATGCTTTTAGTTTAGAAAGTGATTGGTCTTTACCTCGCTATTTAGCTATAGACCAAGGTCCTATTCCTGTAATGATAGAAAACTACAGAACAGGTTTACTATGGGATTTATTTATGAAAAACAAAGACTTGCATAAAGGATTAGAAAAACTTGGTTTCTCTACAAAACACAAAAATGACAATTAAAAATAGTCTTTTTACAACACTACTTATACTTGTAATTATCTCTTGTAAAAGTGGAGATGATTACGAGTATACTCCAATTGAATTTCCTACGGATGAAGATCCTGTTTCTACGCCTACAATAACAGACGAGGAGCTGCTAAATATTACGCAGGCTGAAACCTTTAAATATTTTTGGAATTTTGCTGAGGTAAATTCTGGCGCAGCAAGAGAACGCTACCATCCTAACGACCCAAGTAATAGTGAATATACAGTTACAACAGGTGGTACAGGTTTTGGTATTATGGCACTTATTGTAGGTATAGAAAGGGGTTTTATTACCAAAGAGGAAGGCGTAGATAGGTTTGCTAAAATTTTAGATTTTTTAGAAAAAGCAGATCGTTTTCACGGAGCTTGGCCACATTGGATTAATGGAGAAACGGCTAAGGTTATGCCATTTAGCGATTTAGACAACGGTGGAGATTTGGTAGAAACCGCTTTTTTAGCTCAAGGTTTAATTTGTTTAAAAGAGTATTTAAAAAATGGCTCTGATACAGAAAAAGCTATAGCTGCCAAAGCAGATGAGTTATGGAAAGGTGTTGAGTGGAATTGGTATACAAAAGGAGAAAATACGCTGTATTGGCACTGGTCTCCTAACAACGATTTTGCTATTAATTTAGAGTTAAAAGGATATAATGAAGTACTAATTACTTATGTTTTAGCTGCTGCATCACCCAATTATACAGTTTCTAAAGAGTTGTATACAAACGGTTGGGCATCTAATGGTAGCATCACTTCATCTAACACAAAAT
The DNA here is from genome assembly GCF_039943695.1 of Cellulophaga sp. Lineage (NCBI taxonomy): Bacteria > Pseudomonadati > Bacteroidota > Flavobacteriia > Flavobacteriales > Flavobacteriaceae > Cellulophaga > Cellulophaga sp. The sequence continues at coordinate 34,343 of NZ_JBDVAA010000109.1, forward strand.
ATGGGTTTCCTTTGTTGGCTAAACATGCTGGCAATCAAACTTATGGCGGACCATTATTCTGGGCACATTACTCGTACTTAGGTTTAAACCCTAAGGGATTATCAGATGAGTATTTAAATTACTGGAACGTAAACACAAATCACGCTAAAATAAATTACAGTTATAGTGTAGAAAACCCAAAGCAATTTACAGATTACGGAAAAGATTGCTGGGGATTAACAGCTAGTTATACTAGAAATGCAGATGGCACAATTGGGTATAATGCTCATAGTCCGTCTAACGATACTGGTGTAATATCGCCAACAGCAGCAATTAGTTCTATGCCGTATACACCAACAGAGTCTATGCAGGCACTACACTATTTTTATAAAAACAAAGACAAGTTAATGGGTCCGGCTGGCTTCTACGATGCCTTTAGTCCTGAATATAATTATTGGGTTGCAGAACAATATTTAGCTATAGACCAAGGACCAATTATAGTTATGATAGAAAACCACAGAACTGGTTTACTATGGAAACTGTTTATGCAAAATACTGATGTTAAAAACGGTTTAGACAAATTAGAATTTAGCTATACAGAATAAAAAACATCAATCTAAAAGATAAAAAAATACCCGTATCGGGAAAATAAAATTACAGCATATGAAAAAAATAAACCTACTATTAGTAGTCACTTTTTGTAGCAGCTTTTTAGCTATAGGGCAAACTAAAGTTCCTTTTATAGAAGACTTGCTTGCTAAAATGACAATAGAGGAAAAAATTGGACAATTAAACTTAGTAACACCAGGTGGTGGTATTGCTACAGGATCTGTTGTAAGTAGCAATGTAGAAGAAAAAATTAAAGCTGCTGAGGTAGGTGGTATGTTTGGTATTTCTGGTCCAGAAAAATTAAAAATAGCGCAAGACTTTGCTGTAAAAGAAACCAGATTAAAAATTCCTTTATTCTTTGGTTCTGATGTAATACATGGTTACAAAACCACATTTCCTATTCCACTTGGTACTGCATCTAGTTGGGATATGGATTTGATTAAAAAAATGGCTCAAATTGCAGCACAAGAAGCTACTGCAGATGGTATAAACTGGAACTTTTCTCCTATGGTAGATATGGCTCGTGATCCACGATGGGGAAGAATTGCAGAAGGAGCTGGTGAAGATCCTTACCTAGGCTCTGCCATTGCAAAAGCTATGGTACACGGCTACCAGGGAACAGATTTAACGGCTAAAAATACTATGATAGCTACAATTAAGCACTTTGCACTTTACGGTGCTGCAGAAGCTGGTAGAGACTATAATTCTGTAGATATGAGCAGAACAAAAATGTTTAATCAATATTTACCTCCTTACAAAGCAGGTATAGATGCCGGTGCTGCAAGTATTATGACTTCTTTTAATGATGTAGATGGTATACCTGCAAGTGGTAACAAATGGTTACTTACAGACTTATTACGTAAAAAATGGGGTTTTAAAGGCTTTGTAGTGTCAGATTACACCTCTGTAAATGAAATGATTGCACACGGTCTTGGAGATTTACAAGATGTATCTGCTTTATCTTTAAAAGCTGGTTTAGATATGGATATGGTTGGCGAAGGTTTTTTAACTACACTTAAAAAATCTTTAGATGAAGGTCGTGTTACTGAAGAAGAAATTACAAACGCTTGTCGCAGAATTTTAGAAGCAAAATACAAACTTGGCCTTTTTGATGATCCGTATAAATATATTGATGCCAAGAGACCTAAAAAGGAAATCCTAACTAAAGATAGTAGAGCTGTAGCTAGAGAGGCAGCCAAGCGTTCTTTTGTTTTATTTAAAAACCATAACAATATATTACCGCTTAAAAAAACAACTAAAATTGCATTAGTTGGACCTTTAGCTAACAATAAAAATAATATGTTGGGTACTTGGGCTCCTACAGGAGATCCGCAATTATCTATTCCTGTTTTAGAAGGTTTTAAAAGTGTTGCGCCAAAGGCAAAAATAACATATGCCAAGGGAGCAAATATTACAAATGATACCGAACTAGCTAAAAAAGTCAATGTTTTTGGTACACGTGTAGACATAGATAAACGTTCTTCTGACGAACTTTTACAAGAAGCTTTAGATGTTGCTAAAACATCAGACGTTGTGGTTGCTGTAGTTGGTGAAGCATCAGAAATGAGTGGTGAAGCAGCTAGTAGAACAGATATTTCTATTCCTAATAGTCAAAAAAGACTAATACAAGAACTCGTTAAAACGGGTAAGCCAGTAGTATTGGTTTTAATGAGCGGCAGACCGTTAACTATTGAAGAAGAGTTTAATCTTCCTATTAGTATTCTTCAGGTTTGGCATCCTGGTATAGAAGCAGGTAATGCTGTTGCTGATGTTATTTTTGGTGCTTATAATCCGTCTGGTAAACTAACAGCTACTTGGCCAAGAAACGTAGGGCAAATTCCAATCTATCATAGTACAAAAAATACAGGTAGACCAGCTCCTTCTCCTGCTTTTGAAAAGTTTAAAAGTAATTATTTAGATGTTAAAAATGCACCTTTACTACCGTTTGGCTACGGGCTTAGCTATACCAACTTTGAGTATTCTAACATCAACCTATCTAAAAAAGAAATTGCACAAGGAGAAGACGTAACAGTATCTGTAACAGTAAAAAACTCTGGTAATTTTGATGGTGAAGAAGTTGTGCAATTGTATTTAAGAGATGTTGTACGTAGTATTACGCCGCCAATGAGACAGCTAAAAGGATTTAAAAAAGTATTCTTAAAAAAAGGAGAATCTAAAACTGTAAAATTGATACTTACTGCAGACGACTTAAAGTTTTACAACAGTACTTTAGATTTTGTTGCAGAAGCTGGGAGTTTTGAGATATTTGTAGGCACAAATTCTACCGCCCAATTAAAGGCGACTTTAACCTTAAAATAGAAAATACAAATGCCTAATTATTTAACTTTTTTACAACGTGCTACTTTTTTAATTTTAATTGTACTTACAACTACTTTTGGTTATGCGCAAACAAGGTATACGCAAAAAGTATTTTCAGACATTAAGGTAAAAACTTATAGCTATGCAGATACTCTAAAGTTAGATTTTTATAGCATTAAAAAAGATACAGTTACAAACAAACCTTTGCTAATTTTAGTTCACGGAGGCGGTTTCAGTGGGGGAAAACGCGATAATCCGTTAGAGGTGAAGTTTTGTGAAGATATGGCAAAAAGAGGCTACGCAGTGGCCTCTATGAGCTATAGATTGGTGCGTAAAGGCAACCCACTTGGTTTTGGTTGTAATTGTCCGGCAGATCAAAAAATAGAAACATTTGTATCTGTATCTAGAGATATTATTAAAGCAACACAGTTTTTAATTGATAAGAAAGATAAATTAAAATTTAATCCAGAAAGTATAATACTTGTTGGTAGTAGCGCTGGGGCAGAAGCTGTTTTAAACACAGTATTTATGAAGAATGAATACGCCTTTAAAAAATTACCTTATGCTACTGTTAAATACGCGGGAGCTATCTCTTTTGCTGGTGCAATAGTTAATGCAAATTACATTACTAAAAATACAGCTATACCAACAATGCTTTTTCACGGAGCTAAAGATAATTTGGTACCATACGCAACAGCACCTCACCATTTATGTGAAGAAAATAAACCTGGTTTTATGATGCTAGATGGCTCTTATACTATTGCAGAAAAATTAGAAAAATTGGATGTTGCACACACACTTTTAAGCGATAAAGATGGGAGCCATAATTGGGCTAACATACCTTACAGTTACACTAACCTTATTGCTAAATTTATTACAGAAAGCGTTTTAGAAAAACAAAATATACAAAGCACAATTAAGGTAAAACACAAAAATTAATTATGTTTAAAAAGGAGTTCTATATTGTAGTTTTAGTACTAACGGTTATTAGTTGTAAGCAAAAAGAATCTCCTAAAAAGCAAGTACACAAAAGGCCTAATATTATTTATATTATGTCTGACGATCATGCAGTACAAGCCATAAGCGCATACAACCACCCTATTAGTAAATTGGCACCAACGCCAAACATAGATAAAATAGCTACAGAAGGTGCAATTTTTAATGGTAGCTACGTTACCAACTCTATTTGTGGGCCAAGCAGAGCCGTAATATTAACTGGTAAACACAGCCATATAAATGGATTTAGACAAAACGGAGATCATTTTGATGGAAGCCAAGAAACGCTACCTAAAATTTTAAAAAATGAAGGCTACCATACTGCCTTAATGGGTAAATGGCATTTACATGATTACCCACAAGGTTTTGACGATTGGAAAATTCTAGTAGACCAAGGTAATTATTACAATCCGGATTTTATAGAAAACGGAGACACTACACGTGTTAAAGGCTATGCTACAGACTTAATAACAGCAGATGCTATAGACTGGCTTAAAAATAAAAGGAAAGACAGTGTGCCCTTCTTTTTAATGGTACAACATAAAGCTCCTCATAGAAATTGGATGCCAGCTTTACGTCATTTAAACAAATATGATTCGGTTAGTTTTCCTTTGCCAACCAGTTACTTTCCAGATTTTAAAAATCAGCAAGCAAGTACAGCTCAGTTACAAACCGTTTACAAAGATATGTATGAGGGTCACGACCTAAAATTATCTAGCGGCTTAAACAAAACTACACTGGCTCATAATCCTTGGAAAACAGATTTTGAACGCATGTCTACCAAGCAAAGAGCTACTTGGGACAAGGCATATTTACCAAAAAACAATGCTTTTTACAATGCCAATTTTAGTAATGAAGAAATTGCCATTTGGAAAGCTCAACGCTATTTACAAGATTATATGGCTACTATTGCATCTGTAGATGAAGGAGTAGGTGAAATTTTAGAATATTTAAAAACGAATAATTTAGAAGAAAACACTATTGTAATTTATACTTCTGATCAAGGCTTTTATATGGGTGAAAATGGTTGGTTTGACAAGCGTTTTATGTATGAAGACTCTTTTAGAACACCACTACTCATAAAGTATCCAGAAACAATAAAACCAGGCACACAAATAAACGCTATGGTACAAAATTTAGATTACGCACCTACAATTTTAGACTTTGCTGGTGTGCCCAATAAATCAAAAAATATGCAGGGATTATCTTTTAAGGGTTTGTTAGATGGTTCTGTTAATGAGAGTGACTTTAGAGATGCTATATATTACCACTATTATGACTATCCTGCTTTTCATATGGTAAAAAAGCATTATGGTATTAGAACAAAGCGCTATAAGCTTATTCATTTTTATGATGATATTGATACTTGGGAATTTTACGACTTAAAAACAGACCCGAAAGAGCAGATTAACCAAATTAATAATACTACGTATGCAGAAGAAATTGAACTAATGCATACTAAATTGAAAGAACTTCAAAAAGAATACAGTATAACTAATAAAGAGTTTACAAAAGCCAGTAAGGCTTCTATAAACAAGGCATACAAGCAATTTAAAAAATTAAGAGGAACACCAATAAATTAAAAAGTCGGTGCTTACACACCGACTTTAACTGACTTAAATTAGATTAATAAAAGAACAATTAATCTAACGCAAATGTTAAGGTTTTTGGATTGTTAAATGTTAATTTAATATCAAAGTTGTATTAATAATTTATTTAATTATTTCAGGGTCTTAAACTTTTCTACGTTAGACCAATTGCTCCAGTTTAAATTCTGATCCCTATAACGTACTCGCCAGTAATATGTGGTATTAGGATTTAGTCTTTTTATTTTTTCGTCTGTTAAATCATCATCTTTTTGCCTGTTCTCTTTATAATACCAATTCTCAAACTGTTTCCAGCTATCATAAGAAAGCTTCTCAAAATTATACTTTTCTGAGACTTGCCAATGAGATGCTGCATGAAACGCATTATCAAAACTGCTTTTAAAATCCCCTGCCTTTAAAATAATATTTTTAAATCCGTCTGTAATAGCAATTACTTTTAGTGATTTGGGAGATTCAGGTCTTCTATCTTTTTTCCATACTGTAATGCTATCTGTTTGCTCATTATTACGTGGATAAACAGTGTTTCCTCTACTTATTCTTTTTAGTGTAAATTTAGGGTCGTCTTTACTACCATCTACTTCTACCATAACAAAACCATACTCATCTTGCGTTACTGTAAATTCGTCATAATCTCTACCTTCAAATTCACCCCAATTATCTATAGCTCCACCTGCAGATGCAACGTTTACCCATAAATGTTTATGCTCTTTAGACTGCCCTCTAGAGTAGCCATGTGTATGCCCAAAAAAGTGCACACTTGGTTTCCCGGTTTTAGTTGAAAATTTTTCTAGTTTTGCTACTACTTTACCTGAAAAATCTTCTTCACCAGGAATCCATAATTCCGATTTATGCGGATGGTGCATTTGTGCAAAAACAAAATCTATATCATCATTTTTAGCTGTTTCATCTAATACTTTTTGCAACCAATTTAATTGTTCACTAAGATCACGGTAACCACTATTAGAGTCTAAACCAAGAATTCTAGTATTTCCATAATCCTTGTACCACCAATGTTCTGCATAAGCAGCTGAACCATTTTCTGGTAGGCTAAAGTATTTAAAATAGAAAATAGAGTTCTTTTCGTGATTACCAGGTACAGGATATAAAGGAACCTCAGCAAATAATTTTTCTGCAGGGTTAAAAAAATGTTCTTTCCATTGGTAATATTTAGACCCTGTAACTACTAAGTCTCCAGGAATCATAACCATTGCTAAGTTATTTGGTAAATCTCCTTTATATTCCTTTTTAATATACTCTAGAACCCCTTGATTTACAACTTCTGAGAATTTTTCTGGTTCGCTACTATCATACTGCATGTCACTCATAGCAACAATATTAAACGACTTATTATCGCTTGCAAAAGGAGGTGTTTTAAATTGATATATATCTGACTTTAATTTACCTGTTATAACTCTATAATAATAAGGAGTAAACCTTTTTAAACTGGTTAACTTAACTTCATGAATTCTACTTTCACTAAAATTAATATCATAAGCTGTACCCTTAGCTTTTTTACCTAATTTAGGAGTTAAACCATACTCCACAATACTTTCTTCTCCTGTAGATGTTTCCCATTTAACTATAATAGAATTGGGTGTAGCATCTTGTATGTATGGCTTAATTATTATTTCTGGTTTAACCACTTGGGCTGTACCTAAAATAACTGTAAAGTATATTAAAAATAACAGGTTGTGTCTTATTTTCATAAATGTTCTATTTAGAATGTTAATTACTGTAGTTATCTTATAATTGCCTTATTTTAACCACCACGTTGTTTCTCTAATTTTATCATTACCAGCACCAAACTGTGACTCTATTGCTTTTGCGACATTATCTGAATTGTTGTTGTATTCTGACAAAGGGTAAATCCATCTTGTTGGTGGCGTTACCCCAGGAGCTTGAACAAATGTAGGATAACCTGTCCTCAAATGATCAAAATACATACGCCACCCTGATTGAAGAAAAGAAGTAAAATATTTTTGCGTTAAAATAAAATCCAACTTCTCTGCTAAGCTGGCACTAGTGTTAAAAGCAACCAAAGAGCCTGCTATATATGTCTCTGCATCTGTAGATTCTACGTAGGACTCATAACCATTGGCATAAGTATTGTAAAAACTAAATGACGCCTTGATTCCATTTTCATAATGCATTTTGGCATCTGTAGAAATCCAACCACGAACTGCTGCTTCTGCTAAAATAAATTCTACTTCAGAATAACTTAATAAATTGTGTGGCTCTGTTGTTGGGTCTGTTGTATATCTTAAATTTACTTTAGAAACATCACCAGCAGCAGCTTTATCATTAACCTCTGCATACGGAGCTAGAGGATCTCCTCCTTCATAAGCACTAAAATCATCTAAACCTAAGCCAGCTTCTTTAGCATTTTTTGTTCTTCCACAAAAAATAAATAACCTAGGATCTTCTCTATCTTGTAACCTTTTAATAAATGTAGAGGACATATACATACCAGATCCATATCCACTAGAATTAAACTCTGTATACCTACTGCCTTCTTGATCTAAAAATACAAGCTGGCCATTATCTTCTATAGACTGCATAATAGATTCGTTATCGTAAATGGACGAAAAAGTACTTTTTACATTTAAATCTGAATCTCCCTCTTTGTTAGATAACGTTAAAAGCACTTTTAACCTAAACGAATTTATAAGTTTTTGCCACTGAGACGTATCTCCATTATAAATAATATCTCCTGCTACAATAGCATTATTCTCTTTTAAAAGTGTGTTTGCTTCTTTAAGTTCTTTTAAAATACCAATAAAAACTTCTTTTTGAGAGTCATATTTAGGACTAAAACTATCATTTGTCTCTCCTTGTAAAGCTTCACTATATGGTATATCGCCAAAGGTTAAAGTTAGATTATAAAAATAATAAGCTCTAAAAAATTTACCAATAGCTACGTATTCATTACTTTCTATTCTTTTACCTTCTTGTATCATTTTGGTAACCTCACCTAACATATTGTAATTGCCAAAACTGGCTCTATCCCAATTGTAATATTGATTGTTATTTTCACCATCTGTTTGTACCAACATACGAGATGCATATAAAGAAGATGTGCCATTAACACTAAAAGCACTACTCGCTATGTTTGTTAATAATAACTGCGGATGAGTTTGATTGACATTATTTGGATTGTCATTTATGTCTGATAAATCTTGACAAGCAGAAACCACTATCAAAATAAGTACACCGAATAAAATTTTTATATTTTTCATTTTTGTTTCTTTTCTAAAATTTAACGTTAACACCAAGCCCTAAATATCTTGTAGAGGGATCTTGTAAATTATTATCATTACCAAAATCAGGGTCTATAATATCTGCCTTTTTCCATACAAATAAATTGTAACCACTAAGTGTTACATCTAGGTTTTTAATACTTTCTATATTTACTAACTCTGTAAAATTGTACTTAAAAGAAAGTGTACGTAGTTTAAAGAAGCTACGATCAAAAATATTGGCAAACTTTTTATTCTCTTTATAAGATACAGCTGCTCTATATGGATAATTTTGCGACCAAGTCTGCCAGCTAACTGCCGTTGTATTTTTTTGATATTCTCTTGTATCAGAAATTACAGTACCATCTGTATCTGTAACCAACTCTCCGCTTGTTACATTTACTCCTTTTGGCACATAAACAGGTTGCCCTGCTGCATATTCTGCATCTCTAAATTCGGTTGAATTTGGATGTTTACCACCCCACCACATTTTCTCTACTGTTAAAGACCTCATTAATCCTCCCCAAACACCATCTATACCAACATTTACAGATAAATTTTTAAACTTAAAAGAGTTTTGCAATCCTAATGTCCAGCTAGGATCTGAATGCCCTAAGTTTCTCTGGAAATTATCTTTAATAGGTAAGCCGTTTGATCCTAATATTAAGTCACCATCTGCAGATTTTTGCCAAACCGTAGCATAATAACTATCTGCTCTTTCGTTTAATTTTAAATTATTATACCTATCATTATCACCATAAATTTCAGTGATTTTTTTTACTTTTTTACTCCAGTTTGTACCAATATCCCATCTAAAGTTATCTGTACGTATAGGTGTTGCGTTTAAAACCACTTCTAAACCATTAGTTGTATACTCATTACCGTTTACTTTTCTGTTTTCAAATCCAGAAGTATTAGATATTGGTAAATCTATAATCTGGTTTGTATCTACTACATTGTAATAAGTTACATCTAAACTAAGTTTGTTTTTTAAGAACGCGGTAGACATACCTAACTCAAAAGATGTAGAGCTTTCTGGTTTAATATCTGCATTAACCAACCCATTAGGATATTGTAATTTTACATTACCACCAAAAACACCATTATTAGAGTAATATGCTTCTGTGTTATACGGACTCAAATCGTTAGATACTTTTGCCCAAGATCCAAAAAACTTAACATAATCTATAGCTTTTGGCATTGTTATGTAGTTAGACACAATGGTACTTAATGAGGCCGAAGGGTAGAAATAAGACCTATTCTCTTTTGGTAAAGTAGAAGACCAGTCGTTCCTTGCAGCAACGGTTAAAAACACTGCATTATATAAGTCTAAACCTAGGGTACCATATACGCTGTTTATAGCTTTTTCTTCTAAATACGTACTGGCGTTTAAGTTTCCTTTTGTATTATTTAAACTGTACACAAAAGGAACTACTAGACCATCTGTAGAGTTATATTCTTGTTGATATTTTCTGTAAAAAGTAGACGCACCAGCATTTATATCAAAAGAAATATTATCATCAATAGCTTTGTTGTATGATGCTAAAATATCATAATCTACTGTTAACCTTTCATTATTCCAAGTTTTATAATCACCCTCTCTTGCATCACCATAATTTAAGTATGTTTTAGGACTTTCTCTATCTTCAAAAACATCTTTCAAAACTGCAGATCCTCTGGCTTGTAATTTAAAGTCATCCGTTATCTTATAATTTAATTTTAACTGCGCATTAATAAGGTTAGCATCATACTTTTGGTTGAGCTCATTAGCAGCAAAGTACACATTGTTATACCAAGCATAGTTCCAGTTTGCTTGTCTGTAACCTTCTTGACCTGGTACGTATAAATGATTTTTTAAATCTTGGCCATCTACATCATCTCCCATCCAAATAAGAATAGTGTACATATGGTTTTTAGGTCCGTAACCATGGCGTGGATAATTAGGAGAGTAAACTTTGTTATATGATAGTTTACTATCTAAAGTAAGTGAGTTGGTTAGGTTAGTTCTGCTTTTAAAACTTAAACCACCAGTTTTTAACTCGGAATTTGGCACCCTATCTTTTTGCGATGAGTAATTACCAGACAACCTAAAAGAACCTTTATCTGACTTGCTAGCTATAGAAAAATCTGTTGATGAAATAACTCCTGTCTCCATAAAGTCTTTTAAGTTATTATGGTATTCCCAAGGAGTTGGAACTCTAGAATAACGAGATTTATCATCATATTGTGTACCTGCAACATCTCCCCACCAAGGTGTAGTTTCACCAGTAACATTATCATAAATTGGACTGTTCCATTGTGATACAACTACACCTGGCTCAAATTTTGGCCCCCAGATCATATCTCCATCAGAAATACCGCCATCTTTACCATCCCAAAACTCATATTTACCATTAGAACCATTACCGTACTCTGTTTGTGTTTCTGGAAAAACTGTGAAACCTGCAGATACCATTGTATTATGACTTACAGAAACCTCTAGACCTTCTACTTTAGCATTTTTTGTTGTAATTAAAATAGCTCCATTTCTACCTCTAGAACCATATAAAGCAGATGCTGTAGTACCTTTAAGTACATTTATATCTGCTATGTTGTTAGCAGACACGTCAAAGAAATCTGTTTCTACAGCTATACCATCTATTACAATTAAAGGTGTTTTACCTCGTAAAGAAAAAGATGGACTTTGTAAAAGACCTGTTGGGTTACTAACAGAAAGGCCTGCTACCTGACCTGTAAATAAATTACCAACATTAGGAGCGTTTATTTCATCTATAATCTCTGTTTCTATCTTCTGTGTTGCATACCCAATCTTTTTTTCAGATTTTGTAATTCCCAATGCGGTAACAACAATTTCATTTAACTTTTCTAAATCTGGAAAAAGCTGAATTGTTACAAAAGCTTCATTAGTAATAGTAACTTCTTTTGTTACATAGCCTATGTATGACACTAAAATTACTGTGTTCTCTTGCAGGGAGTTAATCTCAAAACGACCATCAAAATCAGTAGCTACACCTGTTTTGGTTCCTTTTATAATAACTGATGCCCCACCCAATGGAACATTACTCTCGTCTAAGACTTTTCCTTTAAGCGAACCTTGGGAATAGCCTACTAAAATTGCCAATAAAGCAATAATTAGAGTTAGTTGGTTTTTTTTCATTTTCTTTAATATTTGGAAACTTTTATTAGTTGTTCTTTCGCAAATATCAAATCTCATTGTTAGGTAATGTATCTGTACAGATTAAGTAATTAAAAGGTTTTTGTTAAAAACATTAACAAATAGTAAAATCCTAATAACTTGTGTGTTACCATATGTTTTATACTATATATATTGAAAAATTATTCTTGTTAATTAAAAAACAAGAAACAGAAAAAGCCTTACTCTACAGCAAGGCTCTTTTCATATAATTTAAAAAGTTAAGGTTAAACTACAACCTCATCTTTATTTACTATCTTATTTACAATAAGTGCAATTGCACCATCGCCTGTTATATTAGCAGCAGTACCAAAACTATCCATTGCAATGTAAAGTGCTATCATTAACGCTTGCGCTTCTGCATTAAAACCTAACATTGTTTGCAAAATACCAACAGCTGCCATAATTGCACCACCAGGAACTCCTGGAGCAGCAACCATTGCTATACCCAACATCATTACAAAACCTGCAAACATTGTAAAGTTAAAATCTAAACCTTGCATAAGCATAAGCGCTACTGCACAGGCAACAATTTTCATTGTACTACCAGCCAAATGTATGGTTGCACAAAGCGGAACCACAAAATTAGCAACCTTAGGAGAAACACCATTTTTTTGTACTTGTTGTAATGTAACTGGTATGGTAGCTGCAGAAGACTGTGTACCCAAAGCTGTTAAGTATGCAGGTGCCATATTAAGCAATGCTTTTATTGGATTTTGTTTGGTTATTGCTCCAGCAATGATAAACTGTACTAACATTAGTAAAAAGTGCATTACAAAAATAATTCCTATAATTTTTAGGAACACACTTAATACAGACTCTACTTGACCATTATAAGCAATGGCAGAAAAAATACCTAAGATGTATAAAGGAAGTAGAGGAATTATTACCTTCTCTATAACCATCATTATTATTTTCTGAAAATCGTTAGCTACTTTTTTTAAACTACTTTCTCCTTGTGATGCTAAACCTAAACCTATAACAAATGCCAATACTAAGGCAGACATTACATCTAACACAGGTGGAATTGTTATAGAGAAAAACGGACTTAATTTTTCTACGCCATCACCAACATTTTCTACGGTTTGTGCTTCTATAAACGAAGGGAAAAAACCAGATGCTACAAAGTAAGTTGAAAATCCAGAGAACAAAGTAGAACCATAAGCTATAGCAGCTGTAATAAGTAATAGTTTACCAGCTCCTTTGCCTAAATCTGCAATAGCAGGCATTATTAAACCTAAAATTATTAAAGGAATAGCAAAACCTAAAAACTGACTAAAAACAGCTTTAAAAGTATTAAATAACCTATTTATAGATTCTGGTAAATACAAACCTATAAGTATACCTAAAATGATTGCGATAAACACTTTAAATAGCAGGTTTGATGTAATTTTTTTAAGCATAGTTTAATTTTATGTTTATAAAAACACAAATATAGCCTAAGTACGCTAGTGACTAATTTATAATGACAGTTAGTTATTAACTAGTTAGGTTTATAAACTATTCTTAATCTAAAGTAAAAGTAAAGTCGTTGTAACTTTCTGTACTCCAAGCCAAGTGTTTTGTTACTGGTGATGCTGCAAAAAACGGAGAAAATGTATGTACTTTAATTGTTTTATTGTCTGGTAAAAATTCTAAAATTCGTAACCAACCATCACCACCATTACCTTGCCAACCGCCACCCATAGCTTGGGCGTTAAATGCCATTTGATTTACCTTTTTTCTTCCTTTGTTTTTATCTTCTTTAAAACCTACATGTGCTTTAAAATCATCTGCACCACCAATGTGGCCAGAAAAAACAAGTTGTATATTTTTAGATGGTTCTACCAATTTTTGCCACACAGCTTCTCCGTAATTACCATCTTTTATTGGGTAATTTTCTTTTTTTATTCGCTCGTTTTTAGAGTTTAAATACGAGTGCGTAAGTAATGCTACAGTATGGTTTTTATATTTCTCTTCATCAACAACATTTTTTGCCCATTGCACAATAGTATCTCTTGGTGCAAACTCTAAGGTCATAAACAAAAATTTGCGTCCGTTTGGTGCTGTAAAATCAAAAGCTGAGTTTTCTAAACTTGGGTGTCCACCTGCATTTTTAGCAGCTGCACTAAGTAATTTATAATTAGCTTGGTTTTTATGTGCCGGAAAATAAGTATTGTAATTAGAACCTCTGTGCTCTACTCCTTTATAACCATAATCGTGATTACCCGCAGCTAAAACATAAGGAACTTGCCCATCTAACCTACCAAACATTCTAGACACAGCCAACCATTGTTGTCTGCTTGTTTGGTTTCCGTTTTTACCGTCTGGAACAATCATATCATTTTGTTCTACTAAATCTCCGGTACACAGCACCATTTTTATGTTTAGTGAATCTATGTTTTCACTAATCCAAGCTGTCATTAAATCTAATGTTCCTTGGTTGCGTTGGTACTTTACATAGTTTTGTGTGTCTGGCACTAAAATTAGTGTCCAAGAATTAGGATTGGATAACTTTGGAGCTTCATACTTTTTTTGAGCTAATACAGCTTGCTGTACTGCTATTATTAAAAATACGACTGCTGTATACTGATAAACCTTTTTCATACCAACGTAATTATTATTAACCTTAAAAGGGTTAATTGTTTTCTTTGTTTAGTCATCAAAATAAATCAAAAAATAATTTACTCGCTAATAAAAGAGTTTTTATTATTTGTATGTACAGGCACATATTTATTAATAATGTACGGCGTAATAGCCCTTAATGTTTTACCGGTAACTGGATGCAGTCCTGGACTAGAAAAATACTCTATTTCATCATTATTTTTAATATACCAAACTAGTGGTTTATTTGTTACTTTGTCAAAAAAATCTGTAGTGATTGTTACGTTTAGTTTTTTAAAATTCTTCAATTTATTAGCATCAAAAGGCATTATATCAGCTTCATACTCTGGTTGTAGACTAGTGTTGCAATCTACTTGTTGATATTCCATTTTTACCCAAACCATACATTTAGCAATTTTTGCACCTGTAATTTGACTAAAAAAATAACCTATAGCAACAACTATAAAAATTATGCTTGCTATTTTTATTAATAAGTTTTTTTTATTGTTTTTAGTAACATTAATTGGCTTAGAGCCATTTATAACATCTTCTTTTTTTTGAATATTTCTATTCTTAGATTTTACATATTCTTGGTAATTGTTAAACCCTAAATACTCGCATAGTAAGTTAACACTAGCATCTCCTATCTTTTTATATTTAGATTCCTTATTGCTCACATATTTATCATAAGCCCGTTCTAACGTTTTTGAGCTTAAAGTTGTTTTATCTGCAATATGCATAGCCAATGCATACCTAGAATGCGATGGAATTTCACTTTCCGCTTTTTTAAATGATTCACAAACAATTTCTCTTAAATAACAACGCTCCATTACTTCAAAAATACAAATTATCAATTAGACAAAGTACAGACACAACCCTCTACAAACGCTGTAAACATTGGTGTCTGCTAATTGTCTTACATAAGTCTGTTTTGTGTCTATAACAAAACTTTCTTAATCAATTTACTTTGCCCCAAGATTGGTTTACAGCTGTGTGTTGCTAACATAGCTATTCTAGAAAAATCTTTCTTACGGAAATCTGTAATGCGGTTGGTGATTAGCCGGACGAGAAGTAGTTAAAAACTGCTGCATTACAATTTCTACTTCTCAAAAAACAGGAGTAATCCTACCATTTTAAAGGGTTGTTGCAACCTATAAAAAACTTTCGAACGGAAGATCGGACAGCAACGCCTATGTCTAAAAATTTTAAAAAAAATTATGAAAAAAGTATTTATAGCCTTAATGGCACTAGTTCTTAACATGTCTATGTTTTCTTGCTCTGTAGATTCTGCTGATGCTAACGATGCGTTGTATGAAACACAGGCAACAGAAGGTGATGAAGGAGAAGATATTCCTTTACCAGAACCACCTCCAATACCTAATACTGGTAACTAAAAAAAAATTGAGCTACACCTTTTGGTGTGGCTCTCTTTTTTTGAATACATTTATACAAAAAATTATATTTTGGGTAAGTTTTTTGCACTTATAGTAGTTCTCCTATTTTTTTCCTGTACTTCTAAACAAAACGCTACTACACTAAGTACAGCATCTAAATTAGATAGTGTTTCATTTTACCTTAATGAGGTTGCCAACACAAAACTTAAACCTTCTAAAAAAATAGAGATTGTTAACAAAGCCTATAAGCTGGTAAAGTTTACAGATGATGAATTATACAATACTGTTTTAACTCAAAAAACACATACTCACCTTCTTCTACAACAATATGATAGTTTGTTGTTTTACAGTAAACTGTTTATAAATCATTCTAAGTACACAAAAAACAAAACAAATCTAGGGTTTATATATTATTTAAAGGCATACTATTTTCACACTATAGCTAATAATATAGATAGTGCTTTTGTAAACTACAATTTATCTAAAAACCAGTATAAAGCTGTTAATGATAGTAGTTGGATAGCTAAAAACTTAATTAGCATTAGTAATATTCAAAAAAATAAAAGCGATTTTTTTGGGAGTAAAGAAACCATTACAGAAGCATTGCATTATTTAAACCCAAATAAAGACAGTATAACCGCTGCCCATGCCTATAATACATTGGCTAGTGACCACAGAAAATTATTAAATTTTGATGATGCAGAACTGTACTATAAAAAGGCTATTAATTTAACTACAAGCTATAAAAGTATACTTATTTATAAAAATAATTTAGCTGCTTCTTACATAGACAGTAAAAAATATTCTAAAGCAATTACTTTATTAACTGAGGTATATGAAAATGATTTAACCCAAAATGATAAAAAACAAGCAGCAAGGGTACTAGATAATTTAGCCTATACTAAATGGTTAAACGGCAGTACACATAATATAGAGACAGACTTGCTAAACGCTTTACTACAAAGAACCAAGCATAAAGATTTAAAGGGTAAAATTGCTAGTTATACACATTTGGGTGAGTTTTATACGAGTACAAACCCTAAAAAAGCTTCTTCATATTTAGATTCGGTTATTACCTTATCTAAGGTGGTAAAAAACCCTAAAGCTGAAAAAGACGCATTAAATTTTTTAATTAAAATACACCCTAAAAATATAAATTATAGAGATCGGTATTTATTTATACAGGATAGTCTTTATAAAAATGATTTAAAAGTAAAAACTCAGTTTGCTAAGTATAAATATGATGATGCCTTAAAAGAAGAATCTATTTTACAACTTGAAAAAGAAAAAGCTCAAAAAGAACTAGAACTAACCCAACAACGTGCACAAAAACAAGGATATAGTATTGGTATTGCTATTCTTTTATTAAGTTTATGCTTTCTGTTTTACTTTTATATGCAGCGTAATAAAAGACTAAAACAACAAAACAAATTAGACAAATTACAGGCTACTTTAGAAACCGAAGCACAACTGTCTAGAAAACTACATGACGATTTTGGAGCAAAAATAAATCACGCAATGGTATTGTTACAAAACAATACAGAAACAACAAAGGTTTTAGATTCTTTAGAAGATTTATACAAGCAAAGCAGAGATTTTTCTAGAGAAATAAATGATGTAGATACAGGTGAAAATTATAAAGACCATTTATATGGTATGTTACAACAAAACAATAATCAAGATATAAAACTAGTAATTACTGGTGGTAAAAATATAGACTGGACTATTGTAAATAAAATAAACAAAACTGTACTTTATAAGGTACTTAGAGAACTTGTAATAAATACAAATAAGCATAGTAAAGCTACTGCTATTAACATTAGTTTTAAGCAAAACTCTAAAAAATTAGAAATTATATGTTCTGATAATGGCATTGGAGCAACAAAAAAAGCACTAAATACAAAAAATGGACTCCTGAATACGGAAAAGCGTATTAAAGCCATAAACGGAACAATTATATTTGAAACCAAGAAAAACGAGGGTTTTAAATCCGTAATTGAAATTCCTAATTAAAAAATAGCTGTTTTATGTTTACTAAAGTGTTAATAGCCGAAGATTTTCAGGACACCAACAATGGTATTGTAGCTGCCATAACAAATAAGCTCTTTATTACAGATATTAAAGAAGAGTTGTACTGCGACAAAGCTTACAACCGTGCCGTAGTTGCATATAAAAACAACGTTCCTTTTCAGCTCTTGGTAACAGATTTACAATTTAAAGAAGGTTACACAGACCGCAAACTTACCTCTGGCATAGAGCTTATAAATGCTATAAAAAGAGTACAGCCAAATATTAAGGTTATTGTAAATTCTATGGAAGATAACCCAACAAAAATAAAAGCTCTTTTTGAAGAGCAAAAAATAAATGGTTTTGTATGTAAAGGCAGAGAAAACCTAAACGAACTTATGACTGCTATACAAGATGTTTATAACGGTACCAACTACGTATCTCCACAAATAAATATGTCTTCTAACACTACTATTATAGAGTTAGATGATTTTGATATACTTATGTTAAAAGAACTAGCAGAAGGCTTAAGTAAAAAAGAAATTGTATTAAAGTTTAAACAAAACAATATTACTCCTAATAGCGAAAGTACAATAGACAAAAGAATTGGCAAGTTATTTGATGATTTTGAGGCTAAGAATACAACACACCTAATTGCTAAATTAACTAGAGACGGAATTATATAGTTTTTAAGCTATAGAACCTATTTAACAATAGAAAATTTCATATACACAGGAAGATGATCTGATAAATATCTTCCTGTTTCTAAGTTGGTACAATTTTTAATAAAATCTAAAACCTTGCTATCTACCTTATTTATTTTTTTAGAGTAGAAAATATTATCAATAGCATGGTTTACATACTGCCCTCTATAACACTTCTTTTTTAGTGTTGTTTTCTTATTTACTACTGCTGCTTTGTAGCCTTTATCTTTAAGGTTGGTAAACGCTGTGTTTTTATTATTTACATTAAAATCTCCTACAAACAATATTGGAGAAGTAAACCTATCTAATATATATTTTGATATTTCTTTTATTTCACTTTCGGGGTCTTTGTTATATGGTCTGGAGTGAAAATTAAGAACCGTAAACTTGTCTCCGTTTACATAAAAATCTAATAAAAAAGGTTCTCTCTCTACCTTCTCGTCTAATTCTTTTACCAAAAAACCTCTATTTTTTATTTTTATGTATTTAGTTTTCCAAATAAAGGCATATCGCTCTGTTACATATTTAGAGCTGTTGGTGGGGTTGCTAATTACATAGTCCCACTTACTACCTTTTCTGTTTAAAGCATCTGCTAGTTTGGCAACTGCCTGTGCACCGCCGTAACCAGATACAACTTCTTGTATTGCTAAAATATCTGTATCTCTAACAATATCTGCTATTTTATCTAATTCTTCACTGTTTTTTGTCTTACCAAAATCTCTAATATTCCAAGAAATTATTTTTACTTCTCTAGACTGAGAATATGTAGAAAAATGAAAAGATAGTATACACAGTAATAATAGTTTTTTTAGCATATTAATTAATATTTAAACGTAAAAGTAACTAAAAAAGAATGCTTGGTATTACTTAAACACGTAGTAAAAAGGTAGCAATACTTGTTTTTCTTTATAGCCAATAACCAATAATAACAAACATCATTACGGATATCCGTAAAACTATTTTTAGCAGTAAGTTTATTTTTGCAATGTTATTATTAATAGTTCTAATTATTAAAGTATTTGGTCTGCTTGCTAATGCGGTAATGGGGAAGTTATTCAAGTTAGTAGGTAAGACCTTTTCTTTATTAGTTTCTGTATTTTATTGTAAGTTAAATAATGTAAATTTGTATTTTTCTACTCACAAACACTATGTCCAAACCATTTTATGAAATTAAAAAAACCAATACTAATGAGTACTGTTTTAACTTAAAAAATAGTGAAGGGGAAATAGTATTATATGGCGAAACTTTTAAAAATATAGCCAAGTGCAAACAACAAATTATTTTTGTAAAACAACACGCCTACGACTATGATTACTACCATAGCAAAGTAACCCAAAATAACGAGTACTATTTTTATTTGTGTTTAAATGAAGATACGCTACTAGGAAAAAGTAAAAAATATAAAACTATAGAAGCTAAAGAAATGGCCATAGCAACAGTAATGTTATACGCAACAATAGCTACTATTAAGCATTTTAAGTGAGAAAAAGTAGATTATTGTTATTATGACAAACATTTTGCATAAAAAACCTCTCATAATTTCTAAATTAGAGAGGTCTTAACTATTTTCTTTTTTTCTTCCACGGGGCATTCTTTTTCCAGTTACCCGCCATTATACAACCATATGGTAAAACTTCATCTACAACTTTTCCTAAGTTAAAATCGTTCATCTGCCTACGTACACTAGCTGCATTTTTATATGCACTTGGTAATTCCGTTATATCAATTTCATTAGAATAAAAACGAACATCTAAATTTTTAGTCTCTTCAGTAAAAATATCTTCTAAAGTACCTAATTTACTTTTTCTATGCTGTGTTCTACTCATATTTCTGCCTGCTCCGTGAGGTGCAAATCCTAAATTTGTTGAGGTGGTTTCTCCTTCAACAATTAAAACCGGTTCCGCCATATTTAACGGTATTAATCTAGGACCTGTAATGTCTGGCATAAATTTTTTATCCAACGGAGTTGCTCCTTTTGCATGGTAAAACAAATCACCATCTTTAAAAACAAAATTATGCTCGTTCCAATACCTATCTTTCCTTTCTACACCAAGCTTTTCTAAAGTAGTGTTATGCAAACATTCATGATTCTTTTTAGTCCATTTTCTTATAATTTGTAAAGCTTTCCAATATTCTTGTCCTTCTTCTGTGTTATAAGGAATCCAAGCGTTTTGTTTTAATGTTTCTGGAGATAACTCTTTTCTAAAACGTTCTGCTACTTTCATACCTTTAGAGTACAGATTAGCACCAAAACCTCTACTACCGTGATGTGTAACCATCATAGTATTTCCTGTTTTTTTAGATGTACCAACAAATAAAAAATGATTACCATCTCCTTGAGTTCCTAAGTGCGATCTAGCAACAGATATACATTTTTGATTATTTAAAAAATAATTACCTTCTATTTCTTTCAGTAAATCTGAGGGTAACCTGAACTGAGAATCTCTAGACCTACCACCTGGTCCAAAATGTGTAATACTTTGTGCTATATCTAAAACATCTTTTGGACTAACTTTTCCAAAGTCAGTTAACATAACGGAACAACAAATGTCTGCACTATGCATACCTGGATGAATTGCATTATTTGCTACAGCTACTCCACCTACAGGAATAGTACCTGTTGGACCAGTTGGGCAAGCATCTGGCATTATAGCTCCTGATACAATGGTTGGTGTTCTCATTAACTCTACCATTGTATCTGTAACATTCTTTACATTTATCTCCTCTATCTCATTCTCTGCTCTTATATTAATATTAAATGGAACTTTATTGATATTCAACCCTATAGGCTTTGGAAATTTAAAATTGGCTAAATATGTTGTTAATTCATTTCCTTTTAAATCGTTTTCATTAATAAAATTTAGAGCTTCCTTAAACCATTTAGCTGGCGTATAACCCATTTTAATTAAATCTTCTCCTGTAATTCTGTTTTTGTTTTCCATATTAATTTTTCTTTTAACTCCGCCGACTCCTCGTTCGGCGGAGTACTACTTATAACCTTAGTTAAGGTCTTAATTATGATTCCGGTACAAATATTAAACCCAAGTACGCAATCATTTTGCGTAGTTAAAAAAAAGTTATACTTTTCTATAAAAATAAACTATGTCTGTTAACAAAAATGCTCTAATTAGGTATAAAACAATTGATAAATGCCTTCAAAATAGATACCGTAAATGGACTTTAGAAAGTTTAATTTCTTCTTGTTCTGATGCCCTTTATGAATACGAAGGGAGAGAAATTAATGTAAGCAAGCGTACCGTACAATTAGATATACAAATGATGAGGAGTGATAAACTTGGTTACAATGCTCCAATAGTAGTTTATGACAAAAAATTTTATAAATATGAAGATGAAAACTTTTCAATAACTAATATCCCTTTAAATAAAAATGACATAAATGTGTTATCTGAAACAGTTGAAATGCTAAAACAATTTAAAGATTTTTCGCTTTTTAGTGAACTTGGTGGAATTATACAAAGGTTAGAAGACAAAGTCTATTCTGAAAAAACTCAACAGTCTTCAATTATTCATTTAGACAAAAATGAAAAATTAAAAGGACTTGAGTTTTTAGATGTTCTATATCAAGCAATATTAAAAAAAATAGTAATAAAATTAACTTATCAATCCTTTAAAGCAGAGACTCCCTCTGTAATTAGCTTTCATCCTTATATTTTAAAAGAATTTAATAATAGGTGGTTTTTAGTGGGTAGAAGCTCTAAATATAAACAAATAGTAACTTTTGCTTTAGATAGAATTATTGATATAGATTATAATACATCTATAGAGTATATATTAGAAAATTTTAACGGTGATAAATATTATAAAGACGTAATTGGTGTTACCGTTACAAACAAAAGAGCAGAACGTATACAATTTTGGGTAGATAAAAAAAATGCTCCCTATGTAGAGACAAAACCCTTTCATAAATCTCAACGAATAATTGAAAAAAAAGATGATGGTGTTATTTTTAACATTTTTGTAAAAATAAACTTTGAACTAGAAAGAATAATTTTAGGTTTTGGTGACTCTATAGAAGTTATTAAGCCAAAAAACTTAAGAGATAGAATACATACAAAGTTGCAAAATGCTAATAAGCTCTATAAAAAGCGTAACTAAAAATTTTATTATAAACTAGTTAAAACCAAAAAAGCCTTTACATTTCTGTAAAGGCTTTTGTTTGCTTGTGGTCCCACATGGGCTCGAACCATGGACCCCCTGATTATGAGTCAGGTGCTCTAACCAGCTGAGCTATAGGACCCGCAAATTGCGGATGCAATATTACTATTTATTTTGTTACAATCCAAAAGAAGATTGTAGTTATATTAACTTTTTTATTTTAATGGTGCTGGTGCTTCTTGGCAAAGCTCTATTAATGTGCCATTTGTACCCTTTGGATGTAAAAAAGCAACTAGTTTATTATCTGCACCTTTTTTAGGTGTTTCATTTAAAACCACAAAACCTTCGGCTTTTAAACGTGCAATTTCTGCAACAATATCATCTACTGCAAATGCTATATGGTGTACACCTTCACCTTTTTTAGCTATAAATTTTGCAATAGGACTATCTTCTTTAGTTGCCTCTAACAGTTCAATTTTATTTGGGCCTTGCATAAAAAAAGAGGTTTTAACACCCTCAGACGCTACTTCTTCTTCTTTATAACTTGGTGTGCCCAACAATTTTTCAAACAGCAAATTAGACGCTTTTAAATCTTTAACTGCTATTCCTATATGTTCTATTTTTTGCATAATCTATCTTTAAAAATATAAAGGCTAAAATTACAACAATTAATCTTTTAGCTAATCCCCTAGGATACTAGGCTAAGGTATAGGACTCTAATAATATAAATTGTACTTTTGCCCAATGGAAACTCAAAGACAGAAAAAAATAGGAGGCGTAATACAAAAAGATATCGCAGATATCTTACAACGCGCGGTGATTGATGGTGGTTTGCGTGGTACACTTATATCTGTTTCTAAGGTGGTTGTTACTACAGATTTATCTATAGCTAAAGTATATATTAGTATTTTTCCGCATAAAAATGCAGATGAACTTTTAGAGGGTATACGATCTAACCAACCATTAATAAAACATGAACTTGCACAACGTACTAAAAACCAATTACGTCGTGTACCAGAATTGCTATTTTTTATAGACGATTCTTTAGAGTACATAGACGGTATAGAAAAATCTTTAAAGGGAGAGGATAACCCTATAGAAAATCCAGATTTACTAGAACGCAGAAAAAAATCTTAAGATTGAATTTTCCGCTATACATCGCTAAGCGATATGTACGTTCTAAAAGCAGTCAAAACGCTGTAAACATTATCAATTTTATTACATTTTTAGTAATTGTTATTGGTTCTGCAGCGCTTTTTATTGTATTATCTGGCTTTGCCGGATTAAAAACGTATAGCCTTAGCTTTAGTGAAAGTTTTGATCCTGACTTAAAAGCTTCTCCATTAACCGGAAAATTTATATCGGTTTTACCAGAACAAGAAACCAAATTACAGAATATAGACGGTGTACTTTCTTTTTCTAAAGAACTAGAAGAAAAGGTATACTTTTTACATAACGAGAAAAGCCATATTGGCTATATTAAAGGTGTAGATAGTAATTACAATAAAGTTACAAGCGTAGATAGCACCTTGTATTTTGGCGAGTGGTTACTAGATGGCCAAAGAGGTGTTGTAGGTATTGGTATTGCAAATTTACTAGGGCTAACGGTTAACAATTACAGAAGTCCACTACAAATATTGGTGCCAAAACCAAAAAAAGGTGCTGTTAACCAAGGCGGATTTAACAAAACACCCTACAACCAGCACAATGTTGTAGTTAGTGGTATGTATAACGTAGCAGAGGACCTAGATAAAAAATATCTTTTTACAAGTTTACCAGTTGTACAAAAACTACTAGAAAAAGATAGCTTACAGATTTCTGCTATAAATTTTAAGATTGATGGTTCTAAAGATATTGGCAGTATTAAAAAAGAAATTGCTGCTGTTTTTAATCAAAATGTAATTTTAAAAGACAGACAAGAACAAAATAGCACCTTACACCGTATGCTAAACACAGAAAACTTAGCTACATACCTAATTTTTACATTAGTGCTTATAATTGCCTTATTTAATGTTGTAGGTGCAATTATTATGATGATTTTAGATAAAAAAGAAAACTCTAAAACTTTATACTACCTTGGGTCTACCATTAAGGAGTTGCGCAAAATTTATTTTGTACAAGGCACACTTGTTACCAGTATTGGTGGTCTGGTTGGTGTTTTTATAGGATCATTACTTATATGGTCTCAACTTGCTTTTGGATGGCTTAAAATAAATGCTTTTTTAGCATACCCAGTAGAGTATAAACTACTAAACGTTGTTATTGTTTTAGCTACTATTATTGTACTAGGATTAATATCTGCTAAAATTGCAAGTAGTAGAATTAGTAAAAAATTAATTACACAATAAAACACTTATTTTAGGTCTGTACATAACAAAAAGCTACGCCTTATACTACTTTCTAAGTATTTAAAATAAAAATTAAAAGTGCTATTAGTTAATACTTTAGATTAAGAAAACTGATGATCACCAAACTTATCTAAAACCTCATCAAAAGTAGCAAAAACATCTACAGAGTCGTCACTAGTTACCATTTTCATACGGTACTGTTTAAAATCTGGTATTCCTTTAAAGTAGTTGGTATAATGCCTACGGGTTTCAAAAACACCTAGTTTTTCTCCTTTCCAATCTATAGACATTTGTAAATGTCTACGAGCAGCGTCTACGCGTTCTTGCATTGTTGGTGGTGCTTTGTGTTCTCCTGTTTTTATAAAGTGTTTAACCTCATTAAAAAACCACGGATAACCAATACTTGCTCTACCAATCATTGCACCATCTAAACCGTATTCATCTCTCATTTTTACAGCAGCTTCAGGAGAGTCTACATCACCATTGCCAAAAACAGGTATATGCATACGCTGGTTATTTTTAACCTGTGCTATAGGTTTCCAGTCTGCATTACCTTTATACATTTGTACTCTGGTTCTGCCGTGTATTGCTATTGCAGCACAGCCTACATCTTGTAAACGTTCTGCAACCTCAACAATTTTTATAGAGTCTGCATCCCAACCTAAGCGGGTTTTTACCGTAACAGGTAATTTGGTATGCTTTACCATTGCATCGGTAAGCTTTACCATTAAATCTATGTCTTTTAAAATACCTGCACCAGCACCTTTACTTACTACCTTTTTTACAGGGCAACCAAAGTTAATGTCTATAATATCTGGGTTAGATTTTTCTACAATCTCTACAGAGCGCAACATAGAATCTAAGTTTGCACCAAAAATTTGAATTCCCACAGGTCGTTCTTTCTCATAAATATCTAATTTCATGACGCTTTTTGCAGCGTCACGTATTAAACCTTCTGATGAAATAAACTCTGTATACACAACATCTGCTCCTTGTTCTTTACACAAAGCTCTAAATGGTGGGTCGCTTACATCTTCCATTGGTGCTAACAACAACGGAAATTCTGGTAACTGTATGTCTCCTATTTTTGGCATTTGGCAAATTTACAACATATCCGCTACCTAAAAAACAGAAAACATTCTATCTTAGCCTTATGCCATTACAATTTTTACTGCCTTATGAGCCTGTGGTTTTTGGTTACCACTTAAACGTACACCTTATTTTAGAGTATTTGGCATTTTTTATTGGCTTTAGATATTACGTTTTTCTACGTAAAAATAGTACAGATACAATTAGTAGCTTAAATAGATTATCTATACTAATAGGTGCTGTTTTTGGTGCGCTATTTTTATCTAGGCTTATAGGTTTTTTAGAAAACCCTCCATTGCACGCTACACAAGGTTTTATTGCTATTGTAAACAATAAAACTATAATGGGTGGTTTATTTGGTGGATTATTAGGGGTAGAAATTGCTAAAAAAATAATTGGAGAGAAAACATCTTCTGGCGATTTGTTTACACTACCTATAATTGTAGGTATAATTATAGGCCGTATTGGTTGTTTTTTATCTGGTATTAAAGAGTTTACTTATGGTGTGCAAACTTCTTCAATCTTTGGTTTAGATTTAGGTGATGGCGTTCTAAGGCACCCTATTGCGCTGTATGAAGTTGTGTTTTTAATACTACTCTTTATCGCTCTAAAAACACATCAGAATAAAAAAATAAGTATAGAGAACGGTAGTTATTTTAAGTTTTTTATGGTTGCGTACTTCTTATTTCGTTTTTGTATTGAATTTTTAAAACCAAATGAGTTTCTAATATTAGGACTAAGTAGTATTCAATATTTATGCGTAATTTGTTTTTTATACTATTATAAATTCATCTGCAAAACACTCCTATATGTCGCAAAAAAATTACACCTATTATGATTTTACATTAAGCCTTTGTCCAGAATGTTTAAGGCGTGTAGATGCTAAAATTGTTTTTGAGAATGATAAGGTGTATATGCTTAAAAACTGTAAAGAACACGGTAGGTCTAAGGTTTTAATTGCTGATGATATTGAGTATTATAAAAATATAAGAAACTACAACAAAGCGTCTGAGTATCCTAAAACATTTAACACGCAAACGCATTATGGTTGCCCGTACGACTGTGGTTTGTGTCCAGATCATGAACAACACTCTTGTTTAACCGTTGTAGAGGTTACAGACCGTTGCAACCTTACTTGCCCTACTTGCTACGCAGGTTCTTCGCCAACATATGGCAGACACAGAACATTGGAGGAAATTAAAAAAATGTTAGATGTTATTGTTAAGAATGAAGGTGAACCAGATGTGGTACAAATTAGTGGTGGTGAGCCTACTATACACCCTAATTTTTTTGAAATTATGGACTATGCCAAGTCTTTACCCATTAGACATTTAATGGTAAATACTAACGGTATTAAAATTGCTAAAGATGTTGCTTTTGCAGAAAAATTAGCAACATACGCACCAGATTTTGAAATTTATTTACAGTTTGATTCTTTAGACAATAATGTATTACAAACGCTTAGAGGTGCAGACTTAGCAGATACACGCTTAAAAGCCATAGAAAACCTTAACAAGTTAAATTTAGCTACAACTTTGGTAGTTACACTGCAAAAAGGGTTAAACGACCACGAAATGGGTAAAACCATAGATTTTGCCTTAAAACAAAAGTGTGTTAGGGGTGTTACTTTTCAGCCAACACAAATTGCTGGTAGGTTAGAGAATTTTGAGGTTGATGAAAATAGAATTACACTTACAGAAGTACGCCGTAATATTTTAGAGCAGTCTCCTATTTTTGAACCAGATGATTTAATTCCGGTTCCTTGTAACCCAGATGCTTTGGTTATGGCTTATGCTTTAAAACTAGGTGATGAGATTAGCCCGTTAACACGTTATATAAACCCAGATGATTTACTAAACGAAGGTAAAAACACCATTATATATGAGCAAGATGAAGCTTTACACGGTAAAATGATAGAACTTTTTAGCACAGGAAACTCTGTAGATAAGGCCTCAGAAAATTTAAAATCTATTATGTGTTGCTTGCCAGAGATTGATGCGCCAGAACTGGGTTATGACAACCTTTTTAGAATAATAATTATGCAATTTATAGATGCACATAATTTTGATGTACGTGCCATTAAAAAATCTTGTGTACACATTGTAAATAAAGATTATAAAATTATTCCTTTTGAGACAATGAACCTCTTTTATAGAGATGATAAAATAGACCGACTTAAAGAACTACAAAAAGAAAACGCATGATACAGTTATTACCTTTAGAGGTGGGTGGCCTTGGTGGCTTGGTAATTTTAATAGTGCTAATTATGTTTGGCCCTGCATTGTTATTTTTAATTATTGCTTTTGTAATGCTAGGGCAAAAAAAGAAAAAAGCAGCTAAAATATTTTTTATTTTAACTGGCGTTTACCTGCTTATAAGTCTGGGTGTTTGTGGTGCAATGATGACAGGGTATTAAATAAATATAGATGATAAATGCAATACTGTTAAATCAAAGTCCCAACGGCAGTGGTGACTACCTAACCCTTATAATACTTATTATTTTAGCGTTATTATCACCTGCAATAATTTGTATAACAGTAGGCTTATTTTTAAGTAAAAAGAAACCCAAAACAGCCAAAACACTTTTTATAATAGCGGGTGTATACTTGGTTGTTGGTATTGGACTATGTAGCGTTCCTAGTTTTTAAACATAAAAAAAGCGGAAATTCAATTAAGAATTTCCGCTTTAACAATTTATAGTTGTTAGCTAGTGTTATCGCTTATTCGTTAGAAGCCATTAATGCAAAAAACTTATCTATGTTAGGTAAGATTACAATACGTGTTCTTCTGTTTTTAGCTCTGTCTTCTTTAGTATCATTAGACGCTAAAGGAATATAACTACTTCTACCAGATGCAATTAATTTTTCTGGAGCTACGTTATATTTAGTTTGTAATTTACGTACAATAGATGTTGCTCTTAATACACTTAAGTCCCAGTTATCTGTTACTTTAGGAGTACTAATAGATCTAGAATCTGTGTGTCCTTCTACCATAACTTCAATACTTGGCTCAGAGTTAATAACGTCTGCTAATTTTTGTAAAATAGCATCTGCTTTGTTGCTTACGTTGTAGCTAGCAGTGTTAAATAATAACTTATCAGAAATAGAAATCATAACAACTGTATCATCAATATCAATTGCAATATCATCATCTTCGTTTAAGCTATTTGTACCAATAGATTTTTTTAAGTTGTGAGACAATGCTAAGTTCATAGAATCTTTAAGTGTTTTTGCACCCATTAATTGTTCTGGACTAACATTTTTTAAAGTCTCGCGCATTTTAGCTTTAACGTTATTACTAATAACTGCACCATCTGCAGAAATTAATTTTGCATCGTTATCTTCTGTTAATGCGTTTATTTTAGAATTATAATCAGCAACTCTTGCTTCTATTTTAGCAAATTTAGCTTCTAACTCTTCCTTTTCTACTGCAGTCTTGGTTAATTGACTTTTAGTTTCACCGTGAGCCTGTTGTAATTCTACATATTTCTTTTTAGAAACACATGATCCCAATAAAACTACTGCAGCTAGTGCTAATGATATTTTCTTCATAATTTTTGTTTTGTTCTAAGGTAGATACGTAAATAAGTCTAAAATAGATTTTTTAATTTTTAAAACGAACCCTTAAACACTGAAAACAAGCAAGTTAAAATGTAAATTTATTTAAAAATAAAACTACATTAAGCTATATTTTTAAGTTAAAAGCAGCTTATAACCTTCAAAAACTGACATTGATTTGCATTTTTAACTATAATTAAGCAAAATTCTTAATTAATTTTAGATGTGCTTTAAACTTAGACCCTTATAACCTGTAAAATATAAACTATATTTGCAGCTACTTTAGTACTATATATGAAGAATATTCGAAATTTTTGCATTATTGCACACATAGATCACGGTAAAAGTACATTGGCAGATAGACTATTAGACTATACTGGTTCTGTAACAGATCGTGAAAAACAAGATCAGCTTTTAGATAGTATGGATTTGGAGCGAGAACGTGGTATTACCATAAAATCGCACGCCATACAAATGGACTTTGAATATAAAGGAGAACAATTTGTTTTAAATTTAATTGACACTCCTGGCCACGTAGATTTTAGTTACGAGGTATCTAGATCTATTGCTGCTTGTGAAGGTGCTTTATTAATTGTAGATGCTGCACAAAGTATACAAGCACAAACTATATCTAACTTATATCTTGCTTTAGAAAACGACTTAGAGATAATTCCGGTTCTAAATAAAGTAGATTTACCTAGTGCAAACCCAGAAGAAGTTACAGATGATATTGTAGAACTTTTAGGTTGTGCTCCAGAAGACGTAATACACGCAAGTGGTAAAACCGGCTTTGGTGTAGATAATATTTTGGCTGCTGTAATAGAACGTATTCCTGCGCCTGTTGGTGAAATAGACGAACCTTTACAAGCTTTAGTTTTTGACTCTGTTTATAATCCTTTTAGAGGTGTAGAAACTTATTTTAGAGTTATAAATGGTGAAATTAAAAAAGGACAAAAGATAAAATTTGTAGCTACAGATAAAAGTTATTTTGCAGATGAGGTTGGTACCTTAAAGTTAACGCAGGTAATTAAGAAAAGTGTAAAAGCTGGTGATGTTGGTTACTTAATTACAGGTATTAAAGATGCTCGTGAGGTTAAAGTTGGTGATACTATTACAGACTCTGTTAACCCAACAAAAAATGCAATTGCAGGTTTTGAGGATGTAAAACCAATGGTATTTGCTGGTATTTACCCTGTAGATACAGATGAGTTTGAAGAATTACGTTCTTCAATGGAAAAATTACAGCTAAATGATGCTTCACTGGTATTTGCACCAGAAAGTAGTGCTGCACTTGGTTTTGGCTTTAGATGTGGATTCTTAGGAATGTTACATATGGAGATTATACAAGAACGTTTGGAGCGCGAGTTTAATATGACTGTAATTACTACTGTACCTAACGTTAGTTACCACGCATTTACACGTAAAGACCCAGATATTCCTCTTATTGTTAATAACCCTACAGACTTACCAGACCCATCTAGTATAGACCGTGTAGAGGAACCATATATTAAGGCTACAATAATTACAAAGTCGGACTTTGTTGGTAATGTAATGTCTTTATGTATAGAAAAACGAGGACAAATTACAAACCAAACATATTTAACGCCAGAGCGTGTAGAGCTATCTTTTGATATGCCACTTGCTGAAATTGTTTTTGATTTTTATGATAGATTAAAAACAGTTTCTAAAGGATATGCCTCTTTTGATTATACGCCAATTGGTATGCGTACCTCTAAATTAGTACGCGTAGACATTTTATTAAATGCACAACCGGTTGATGCTTTATCTGCTCTTATACACGCAGACAATGCAGTACATATTGGTAAAAAAATGTGCGAGAAGTTAAAAGAGTTAATCCCAAGACAACAGTTTGATATTCCTATACAAGCTGCTATTGGAGCAAAAATTATCTCTAGAGAAACAACAAAAGCATTACGTAAAGATGTTACCGCTAAATGTTATGGTGGTGATATATCTAGAAAGCGTAAACTTTTAGAAAAACAGAAAAAAGGTAAAAAACGTATGCGCCAGGTTGGTAACGTAGAAGTACCACAAGAAGCTTTTATGGCTGTATTAAAACTTAACGATTAATACAACTACCTTATAAAATAAAAAACCTTCATTTTTTAAATGAAGGTTTTTTATTTTATTGCTCTAACCATTTTCTAAATTCTGCTGTGGTAGATGAGCTTGTCATTACTTTTTCTTTTACACCAACCATTTTTAATAATAATCGGTTTTTAAAATGACTCTCTATATTGTCTATAAAATCTATACTTATAACTTGGCTTCGGTTTATTTTAAAAAATTTACTAGGGTGTAATTGTTGGTGTATTGTGCCTAAATTTAAAGATATTGTATGTCTTTTTCCTTTAGCATCTGTAGCAATACAAAAATCTCCTGAAGCTTCTATTGTACTAATTTCTGAAACACTTAACAGCTGTATACCGTTTGCTTTTTTAATTACAAACCTTGTTTTGTAATTGTTATGCTCTTCTTGTAAAGCAATTTTAAGGTTTGTAAGTGTTTTTGGTGATAAAGAATTGTAATCTCCTTTGGTAAATAGTGCCTGGTATTTTTCTAGCGCCTTTTTAAAATCTAATTGTGTGTATGGCTTTAAAATATAAGCAATGCCATTTGTGTTAAATGCCTGAAAAAGATACTCATCATGCGCAGAGCAAAATATAATTGGCGCATCTATATTAACCTCATTATACAAATCAAAAGAAACACCATCTAATAATTGAATATCAGACAAAATAAAATCATATGTATTGCTATTTAAAAATAGCTTACCTTCTGCGTTAGACCTTGCCCAGTCATACACAACCTCATCATTAAAATAATCTTTAACAAAAGAAACTAGTTTTTGAAAAGCGGGTATTTCATCTTCTAAAATTAAAATTTTCATTGCTTTTAATTGTCTTCAATTAATTTAATTACTGGAATAGAAACCGAAAATTCTTTATCAGTATTTATTATAATTACCTCTTTATCTGATAGCAATTTATACCGTGCTTTTAAATTATCTATACCTATACCAAAAGATTCGTTTTTAGGTATTATACTAGATTTGGTATTACATACTTTTAAAGCGTTTTCCTCTATATAAATTACTGTTTTTATACTATCACCTGCTGTAGGCTTGTTATGCTTTACAACGTTCTCTAATAAAGCTTGTATGGCTCCTGTTGGTATAAATTTATTGTTTAAAGTAGTTGTGGTTTCAATTTTAAAATCATAATCGTTTCCAAAGCGCGTTTTTATTAAAAACATATAGTTTTCTGCAAGTTGAATTTCTTCAGCCAACTCCATAACCTCTGCATCTTTTGTTTTTATTAAATACCTGTATATTAATGATAAACGATTTATGTATTCTTTTGCTCTTTGGGTATCACTATCTATTAAAGAATCTAATGTATTTAAGTTGTTAAATAAAAAATGAGGATCTATTTGTGAACGTAGTAACTTAAGCTCGTTTTCTTTTTGTTTTTTTTCAAACTTTAATAATTGGTTTTGCCCTTCGTAGAACTTTTTAGTAAGCAATAATGCAAATGGAAATGCAGTATCGTTGGCTCCCCTATCTATCATTTTTAAAACAAAATCTAAGCCTCGCGGAAATTTACTCCAATCGTTTTCTCCTGTCCAAAAACCTATTGTGTACTGTATTCCGGAAATTACAATTATAATAAGCAAACCTAAAATACCGAACAAAATGTATTTTTTCTTTGTTACAAAATTGGGGATTAGCCAAAATACAAACAAGAAAATAATACTACAAACACCTATTAATTCTGCCGGAAAATCGAAAAGATATTCCTTTAACATAGAATCGTTTTCATAATAGTCCTTGCCTTGTATAAAAAAGGATACCGCAAAGTAAACCGCTAGTAGTAGAAGATCAGATTTATTTAATTTTTTGTTCATTAAACAGCTAGTGTATTAGTTGTTGTCCTCAATTCTATTTTGCTCCTCTTTAGATGAGTTTTCTCTATTTTTCTGCTTGCCATATCTAGATCCAAAACTGTAAGATACTCTTAATTGTACGTTTCTTCTAGACTCGTTACTCTCTATATCTGCGTTTAAATTATTATAATTTATTTTACCAACATAGCCTCTATTAAGTATTTTACTTAGTCCTAGATTTACTTTTAGTCTGTCATCTAAAAAGGTTTTACCTAAAGAAAAATCTATGCCTGCAAACCAGTCTACATCTAAACCACCATCTAATGCTCCTGTACCGTAATTACCACTTATTTCTGCGTTAATTTCCCAAGGAAGCTCGTAACTAGCCTGTGTAAACCAAATTAAGCTCCATTTATCTAAATTTAGATTATCTGGTACAGACTCTAGCTTGTTGTAATTTACAATAAACCCAGTGTACCCATCTACGCCTTTTATAAAACTTAATGGTCCAAATAGTCTAAAGTTCCAGTTTTCACTGTCTGTTAAGTTTATAGTTGTTCTACTAATTTCTGCAGTTTCTGTATTTTGTGATACGTATTGAAACATAGCGTCCTTAGTTTCGCTATAACCAATAGTAAAAAACGGCTGACCATCAAAAGTTAAGTTAAACTGATAATTATTGGTAAAAGCTGGTTTTAAATTTTCATTACCAACATCTGAAGAAAGCGGATCATAATAAGTTACAAAAGAGTTTAGTGTACTGTAACTTGGTCTACTAATACGGTAACTATAAGCTACATTAGCACTTAGGCTTTCCCCTAGTTTTTTACTTACAGATGCACTAGGGAACAATTTAGATATTTTACGCTCTCTGGTCTCGTTTGTGCTATTAGAAGTTCCTTTTGTGTTGCTGTCTTCAAAACGTAAGCCACCAGAAAAAGACCATTCTCCGCTAGTAACATTTAATTTAGAATACAATGCAAAAATATTTTCTTCTACCAAAAACCTATTGCTAGCATCTTCATTAAAAACAAATTCTCCGTTTGTATCTTCACTAAAAGACATTAAATCGCTATCTGTGTCTACATCTGCGTATTTACTACCAAAACTAAGTTTAAAGTTTTCTGTAAATTGCTTAGAGTAGTCTATTTTATATGTTTTTATTTGATATTCACCGTCTTGCAAATAACGCTGATTTGTATAAGGAACTGTACTGCCATTTAAAGAAGATATGGTATTAAGATTATCATTTGTATAATCTACAAAATTAAAATCTACTGCTAATTTTTGTTTATCTGTCTTGTATTCATAATAAGGATTTACATTAAAAACTACTTGATCCCTGTTAAAACTATTTTGTGACAGTAAGTAATCTGTTCCGTTACTACTTGTTA
Organism: Cellulophaga sp.; assembly: GCF_039943695.1. Classification (NCBI taxonomy): domain Bacteria; kingdom Pseudomonadati; phylum Bacteroidota; class Flavobacteriia; order Flavobacteriales; family Flavobacteriaceae; genus Cellulophaga; species Cellulophaga sp. The sequence goes on from NZ_JBDVAA010000109.1 coordinate 69,381, forward strand.
TAATATTAGAGCTTTTAGAGTTACGGTCCGAGTTTGTATTAATGTTTCTAACACCAACACCTATAGTATGTTCTTCTGTAATATAGTAATCTACACTACCGCTTACTCTTGCAGTTTTAGGGTTGTAAGGCTCTATTGTAGCTTGGTCATAAGTTGCACCATCTACGGTCCTTTTAATAAATAAATCTTCTCTCCAAGTAGGACTAGAATACCCTGCACTTGCTTGCCAATTTAGCTTGTTTTTATAACTACCAATAGAAGCACTTGTACCATACTCTACTCCTTCATCTTCTCCTACCCAACCTACAACAGTACCGTTAGTACCTAGCCTTACATTTTTTTTTAGTATTATGTTTATTACTGGTCCAGAACCAGCAGCATCAAACTCGGCACCAGCTTGTTCTACCATTTCTACTCTAGCTATGTTATCTGCAGGCATATCGCGTAGCAACGTACTCATATCCATATAGTCGGTAGTTTTACCATTAATTAAAATTCTAATATTATTTTGTCCAGCATAGCTTATACCGTTATTGGTTACAATTACACCAGGCACGCGTTTCATTACATCTTTTAAATTAGAATTTATCATCTCAGAATTTTCTAAGTCTACAATAAGTTTTTCTGCAGTTTGTCTAATTACGGGTCGTTTACTTTTTACAACAACCTCGTTTAAAGATTCTGCTTCTTCATTTAAAGTAAAATTTAGTTCTTTATCTGTGGATAATTGGAATTCTTTAGATGTTTTGGTTTTAAAACCAAGCATAGATACCTCTATATAATATGTGCCGTTTTTTATAGAGTTAAAGGCATACACACCTTGCTTGTCTGATATGGTACCAGTAACAACCTCTTTAGTAGATTGATTGTATAATATTACGTTGGCATACTCTAATGGCAAATTGTTCTCTGTTATTTTACCTGAAATTTTGTTTTGTGCTTGAGTTGATATTACACC
>NZ_JBDVAA010000110.1:0-3263 GCF_039943695.1 Cellulophaga sp.
AATAATCATCAGGCCACTTTAATCTTTTTGCCAAACCTACAGAAATACTAGAAATTGAAAACTGTCTACTTTTATCAATCTCGTTAGAAGTATAATCGTATGCAAACTGCTGTGTTCTAGATAAAGATGTATTAAACTGTACTGGTTTTTTACCTCCTAGCCATGGCTCAGAAAAATTAAGACTATAAACTCTATACGTTCTACTTGCCTGTAATCTAATAGCAAATGTTTGTCCGTCTCCCATAGGAACAGGCGTATAAGCTTCTTTTTTAAATATATTTCTTAATGAAAAGTTATTAAAAGACAACCCTAAAGTACCTATAAAGCCACCACCGCCGTAGCCACCTTGTAATTCTATTTGACTAGAACCAGCCTCTAATACACTATAATTAATATCTACAGTACCTGCATCAGGATTTGGATTAAGTACATCTGGCTTAATACTTTCTGCATCAAAATAACCTAAAGCACCTAATTCTCTTATACTCCTAATAATATTGGCTTTGTTATATTTTTGACCAGGACGCGTTCTTAACTCTCTAAAAATTACGTGGTCGTTTGTTTTATCATTACCAGTAACTGTAACATGATCAAGAAACGTTTCTTTACCCTCAATAATTCTAATTTCAAAATTAATAGTATCATTCTCTGCAGAAACTTCTACTGGTGTTATTCTAGAAAACATATAACCATTATTCTGATACAAACTACTTAAATCGTCTGGATCTGGCTTTGTGTTATCTTCAATTCTTTTTTTAAGCAATACACCATTATATGTATTCCCTTTTTTAATACCCAAAGCTCTTGTTAAAAATGCATCTGGATATACGGTATTACCAACAAAATCTATATCTCCAAAGTAATACTTATTACCTTCTTCTACTTTAATATTGATTTTAATATTATTATCATCAACATCTGTAATAGTATCAGAAACTACTCTTGCATCTCTATAACCGCTTTCTGCATATTTCTCTACAAGAGAAGTTAAGTCGTTCTTGTAATCTTCTTCTATGTATTTAGATTTTTTCCAAAAACGGTAAAACTTTTTCTTTTTAGTTTTCTTTAGTGCTTTACGTAGTTTTTTTGCTGCCAACTGATCGTTACCATCAAAAGTAATATCACTAATTTTTACCTTTTCTCCTTTTTTGATATTAATTACCATTTTCTGAGCATTGGTTTCTGATGTATCTACAGCAGTAACAATATTCACGTTAGTATTTAAATACCCTTGTTTTTTGTACTTATTTTTTAGGTAATTCTCTGTATTATTAATAAGACTCTGAGTAATTTTTTTACCCTTTTTAAGATCTGTATCATCAATAATATCTGCTACTTTACGTTTTTTAACTCCGTACACAGTAACATCTGTAAGCGTAGGGCGCTCTACAATATTAAGTTCTAAAAAAACTTTTTCTCCCTTTATATCAGTAATATAAAAATTAATATCACTAAAAAGCTCTAAACCCCATAGCTTATTAATTACCGCACTAATTTCTTCTCCAGGAAGCGTAATTGGTTGTCCAACCCTAAGACCGGTAAAAGTGACTACAGTCTGCTCGTTATAGCTTTTAACGCCTGTAATTTCTAAACCACCTAAAATATACTTTTTACCATCTTCATAAGATGTTTCTTGCGCAAAAGCGACTAAGTTTGTAAAAAGGAAAAGGATGGTAATAATTGAACCAAAAGTAATGGTTCTTTTGGTTGTGTTAGTTGAGTTGTTCGCTAGTTTTTCCAAATCTTCGTTCTCTGTTCTGATAATTTTTAATTGCGTCTACTAAATGATGTTCTTTAAAGTCTGGCCAAAGTACATCTGTAAAGTACAGCTCTGCATACGCTATTTGCCAAAGTAAAAAATTACTTATACGGTGTTCACCGCTGGTTCTAATAAGTAAATCTACGTCTGGTAAATTTTGCGTGTAAAGATGGTTATTAATAATGATTTCATCAATATTTTCGGGAGAAATTATATTATTTTTAACTTTGATACTAATTTCCTGAACAGCTGTTCTAATCTCATCCCTAGAACCATAACTTAATGCCAATGTTAGCGTCATACCAGTATTTGCCGAGGTTTTAGCTATAACATTCTTAAGTTCTTCACCTGCTTTTTTAGGTAACAAATCTAAGTTACCTATTGCATTAAGTTTTATGTTGTTTTTGTTAAGAGTTTTAACTTCTTTCTTTAATGAAGACACCAAAATACGCATTAACGTATCTACTTCTAGCTTTGGTCTATTCCAATTTTCTGTAGAAAAAGTGTATAAAGTTAAGTAACCAACTCCTATTTTTGCGCAATTCTCTACTACTCTACGCACTGTTTTAACACCATTTTCATGGCCAAAAATACGTAGTTTCCCTTTCTGTTTAGCCCATCTACCATTACCATCCATAATAATGGCTAAATGGTCTGGTATGTTTTCTTTATTTAAATCTTCTATAGTATCCATAAGTATAATTTACTCAAAACAATCTGAGCACGGTTTTCTACCAAAGGTGTAAGTTAGTGTAAAACCTGAAAAAACATACCAATCATCACTAAAAATATTTCCAAACTTAGGATCTATTAAGGTAGATACGTTAGCTTTTTCCGGATTACTAGCGTCTAAATTATCTGTAAACGTGTATCTAGCACCAATTTCTGCGCCTAAGATAAAAAATTGATTTAATCTATACTTTAATCCAACTGTCATTGGAATAGCAAAATCGCCTTCTCGCTGATCTAAATCTTGCAAAAAACCTACTTCAAAGTAATTATAATCGTACCTAAAATAGGTAACGCCTGTATATAAATAAGGAGTAAAAGCTGGCCCTAACTTGTGCAGATTGTATTCTACAAAATTAACTTCTAAGCCAGCAGAAAATTCTGTTACAGTATTCTCCATTTTTAGCTGTCTTTTTTGCCTGTAAGCTAAGCCCGACTTTAAATCATCTGCAACAAATTTACCATGTAGTATACTTGCGCGCCACGCATAGCGTTTACTTTTGTTCCACTTAAAAATACCTCCATAAGCAAAGCCACTTGGACTAATATAGTTTGTTTTACCAACATCACCTATATTATTTAACCCTCCAGCAAGTACACCTACCTCATAGGTTTGCGCACTAACGACTCCAAAAAAGGAAAATAATAGAATTGCAATAAATATTCTCATAACTCATATAAAGTTTGCAAATGTAACACTATAGGATTTTAGTAGCATCCTATTATTACACCTCTGTTCTCTCTCTTGAATAACAGTTTTACACCCTATTTATTG
>NZ_JBDVAA010000111.1:0-23361 GCF_039943695.1 Cellulophaga sp.
GTATTATATCTATACGTGCTCCCTACCCTATGCAGCCATATGGCAATGCTTGGTATGCTATAAATTTTGATGCCGAAAAAGGAAAATGGAGTGATGATGTACAAGCCGCAGAATCTATAGAAAAAATACTTGTTTTTATAGATGAAGCTTGCAAAGCTTACCATCTAGACAAAGATAACGTTACACTATTAGGCTTTAGTCAAGGTGCAATTTTAAGCTATGCTACAGCAATTTCTTGTCCTGATAAAGTAAAAAATGTAATTGCACTAAGTGGTTACATCAATGAAAATCTAATAGACAAATTAAAGACTGATAAAGACCCTACTAAGCTAAATATTTATGCTTCTCACGGCACAGTAGACCAGGTTATACCTGTTAGCTGGGCACAAAAGACACCTAATTATTTAAAAGGTTTAGGTATAGATTGTACTTATGAAGAATACCCTGTTGGTCACGGTGTTGCACCACAAGGTTTTTATTCTTTTAAAGAATGGTTGTCTACTAAAATATAACTTAAAAAAAGTCAAAAAAATAACCCCTGAATTTTCATTCAGGGGTTATTTTTATATGGTAAGCTAGATTAATCTCTTCTGTACAAAAGATGATCCATCATTGTAAAATCTACTCCTAAATTGTCTTTAAGGTCATACTTTATAAGTAATTCTCCCCAATATTTGCCATCAGAAAAATCGGCTATAATCCATTTATGGTTTAAAACCTTAATTTTGTTTATTTTAAAATTTCCTTCCATACCAGCATATGGCACTAATGGGTTATCTCCTTTAGATTCGTTGGTTTCTATCAATTTATCCTCAATATATCTTGCCGGATTTTCTAACTTTAAATGATCAAAATTAGTTAAAGCATCATCATTATTTTCTAGTAAAAAATACTTTAAATCTAACTGGTTTATAGTGGCCTGTTGTATAGAATCTTCTAACTTAGTATTTTCAGTTTCTAGCTTTTCTATTTTGTCCTGTAGCTGTACAAATCTTGTGTTAGTAGCGTCTATCATTTTATTTGCACTTACAAATTGGTATAGGGCTATTAATGCTGCAAAAATAAATAGGTATAAATATAAATACTTTTTCATTTGGTATTATTCTATATGTTTATGGTTAAATTATCGTACGCCAAATGTACATTTTTTGGCAAAGATTTTTCTACTTCTTTATGAAAACCTAACAAGTGACTTATGTGTGTTAAATAAGCTGTTTTTGGCTTTACTAAATTTATAAACTCTAATGCTTCTTCTAAATTAAAATGAGAATGATGCGCCTCTAAACGTAAAGCATTCACAACCAACACCTTTACATCTTTAAGTTTAGCTATTTCTTCTTTAAAGATACTTTTTACATCTGTTAAATACACAAAGTCATCTATTCTAAAACCAAAAACTTCTAACCTATTATGTAGCGCTTTTATAGGTATAGCAACTTTATTTCCTATTTTAAAAGGTGTATTCTCTTTAATTTGATGAATAGCTACTGCCGGAGCACCTGGATACCTGTTAATATCTGCAAAAATATAAGCAAAGCGTTTTTTAAGAGCTTCTATTACTTGACTATCTGCGTATATTGGTATATCTCCTTGTCTAAAGAAAAAAGGTCTAATGTCATCTATACCCGCAGTATGGTCTGAGTGTTCATGAGTAAACAATATACCATCTAAATTTGGTATAGGATTTTGCAACATTTGCTGCCTAAAATCTGGACCACAATCTATTACAAAGTTATAGTCATCCCATGAAATTAAAACAGATACTCTTAATCTTTTATCCTTTGGATCTTTACTTAAACATACAGGATGTTTACTACCAATAACTGGTATTCCTTGAGAAGTTCCTGTACCCAAAAATGTGATTTTTAACAATTCGGCCTTTTTTATCAAATTTATAACATATTTATTTAATAGATAAATCTATCTTGTTAACTTTGTATACCGTAAAAAAACAACAAAGAATGTCATCAGTCTTAAAAAAAGATTTTGCTTTTGAGAATATTCCTTCTACTAAAGCCAAAACACTAAGAATAAATTTAAATCCTGATATCTACGGTACTTTTGCAGAAATTGGTGCCGGACAAGAGACTGCCAGACACTTTTTTAGATCTGGTGGCGCATCTGGAACCATTGCTAAAGCAATGAGTGCATATGATAAAGATTTTAGTGACGCTATATATGGCGTAGAAAACGATGGTAGATATGTTACCCAAGCTCGTTTAAAAACGATGCTTTCTCATGAAATGGGATTAATGGAGGAGCGTATTAGTAGAGAAAAACACCCAGAGCGTTTATTTTTCTCCTATGCAAATACTGTTGCCACTATAGATTTTGCTAAAAAATACAAGGGGCACGGATGGATTGGAATTCGTTTTCAATTAGATCCAGACCAAAAAGAATTTGATGAAATTATTATGCACGTTCGTTTTAAACAGAACGAAGCTAGATTGCAGCAAGAAACTTTAGGTATTTTAGGTGTTAACCTTATATATGGTGCTTTTTACAAATACCATAAACCAAGAAAATTACTTAAATATCTTTATGACCATATAGATAAGGATACTGTAGAAATTGATATGATTAATTTCTCTGGTCCTAATTTTGAAAAAGTAGATAATAGGTTAATTAGCTTACAGTTAATTAAAAATGATATGACGGATGCCGTTATGTTTGGCCCTGATGGTAACAACTTATTACCTGCTGCTGTACTTTATAAAAAAAACATACTTGCTTTACGTGGTAGTTATAGACCCGTAACAAAGGTAAATATGGATATGTTTGAAAAGTCTCATAATATTTTTATGAACGAACAAACAGTTAATCCTGATAAGACCATTGTAATTTTTGAAATTACTTTAGCTAATTTAAAAGCTAGTGGAGAAATAGACGAACAAGATTTTATGGACAGAGCAGAACTTTTATGTTCTCTTGGCCATACAGTAATGATCTCTAAGTTTCAGGAATACTTTAGACTTGTAGAGTACTTTAGTAATTATACAAAAGCAAAAATTGGTTTAACAATGGGCGTTAACAACCTTGTAGAGGTTTTTGATGAAAAGTATTACAGACACTTAAGTGGCGGTATACTTGAAGCTTTTGGTAAATTATTCTTTAAAGATTTAAAAGTTTACTTATACCCAATGAAAAACGAAGAAACTGGTCAGATTATGACGAGCAACAACGTTAAAGTACACCCAAGAATGAAAGAACTTTATAAGTTCTTTAAATATAACGGTAAAGTAATGGACATTTTTGATTATGATCCTGAAATACTACATATTTTCTCTAGAGATGTTTTAAAGAAAATTACAAACGGAGATAAAGACTGGGAGAAAATGCTACCAGAAGGTATTGCAGAAATTATAAAAAGAAAAGAGTTATTTGTACGTAAGGCAGATAAAAAATAATAAAAAAGCCACATTTTAAAATGTGGCTTTTTTTATATGATATTATTCTAATATTTGTGCAGCGTGGTCTTTTGTTTTAACCTTATCTATTACTTTGGTTACAACACCGTCTTCATCTATAATAAATGTTTTTCTATGTATACCGTCATAAACTTTACCCATAAACTTTTTTGTACCCCAAACGCCAAAAATATTTAATACAGTATGGTCTTCATCTGCTAGTAGAGGAAAAGGAAACTCATACTTTGCTTTAAAGTTAGATTGTCTTTTTGCAGAATCTGCACTAACACCTAAAAGTTCATATCCTTGGTCTTGCAATTCTTTATAATTATCTCTTAAATTACAAGCTTCCGCAGTACAACCAGGAGTACTTGCTTTTGGATAAAAGAACACAATCAACTTTTTTCCTTTATAATCTGATAAGCTTACAGCATTACCATCTTGATCTTTTGACGTAAAATCTGCTACTTTGTCTCCTACTTTTAAAGTATTCATAAGTAATTTATTTAAATTCGTTTTTTCTAATTTTTAGTAAAGCTAATCAAAAATGACCAAGGCAGAAAAAGTTACTTTTACAATAGACAAACTTAAAGAGTTATACCCAACAATACCAGTACCTTTAGACCACAAAGATCCGTATACACTACTAATTGCAGTATTAATGTCTGCACAAAGTACAGATGTACGCGTAAATAAAATTACACCGTTATTGTTTAAAAAGGCCGACAACCCATATGATATGGTAAAACTAACCGTAGATGAAATTAGAGAAATTATAAAACCTGTTGGTTTGTCTCCTATGAAAGCTAAAGGAATACACGGTTTATCACAAATGTTAATAGATAAACACGATGGCATAGTTCCTAAGGATATGGAATCTTTAGAAAAGTTTCCGGCTGTAGGTCATAAAACTGCAGGTGTTTTAGTGTCACAAGCATTTGGTATACCTGCATTTCCTGTAGATACACACATACACAGACTTATGTACAGATGGGGATTTACAAATGGTAAGAATGTAGTACAAACAGAAAAAGATGCAAAAAGATTATTTCCTAAAGAATTATGGAACGATCTTCATTTGCAAATTATTTGGTACGGTAGAGACTATTCTCCTGCTAGAGGATGGAATCTAGATAATGATATAATTACAAAAACGATAGGAAGAAAAACAGTAATTGAAGAATATTATAAAACAAAAAAGAGCCGTTAAGGCTCTTTTTCTAGTTCAAAATGTTTTCAAATTGCATCTCCTTGTATGTAATTACATTCATCGATTTTGAATAATTCAGTAAAAACTGAATTTTGCTTGCCGATGTTGTCATTCCACAAGAATTGTTTTGTTGTTTAGAGTAAATTTTTTCCATATAAAATAGTATTGTTATAGTAAGATAACGGTACTATTTTAGAAATATTATACTCTTAGGTTAAAAACCTATTAATTCGTTAAAACGATATTATGTTTTTCTATAATTTTTCTCATATTAATTAAAGCATATCTCATTCTTCCTAATGCAGTGTTAATGCTAACTCCTGTATTTTCAGAGATTTCTTTAAAACTCATATCCTTATAGATACGCATTAATAAAACTTCTTTTTGATCTTCTGGTAATTCTTCAATAAGAACTTTAAGGTCAGAATCGATCTGATTTTTTATTAATTGTTTTTCTGCGTTTAATTTATCATCACTTATTACAGAAAAAATATTAAAATCATCGCTACCTTCAAACATTGGCATACGCTTATTTTTTCTAAAGTGATCTATAATTAAATTGTGTGCAATTCTCATTACCCACGGTAAAAATTTACCTTCTTCACTATAAGAACCCTTTTTTAAAGTTTTTATCACTTTAATAAAAGTATCTTGAAATATATCCTCAGTAATGTCTCTATCTAATACTTTAGAGTAAATAAAACTACTAATTCTTTGGTTGTGTCTATTTATTAATATTTCTAGAGATTTTTCATCTCCTGTAATATATTTTTTTACTAATACTGAGTCTTCAATTTGTAGATCCATTTCGAGTTACTTTTTTTGGTTATTTAATGCGTACCCCTTCCCTATATGGGAATAAGTTCATTTAATAGTGTTTAATAATTTTTAAAAAAGTAATGTTCGCTATATAGGCCTATAAGTTTAATTACACTTCAAATATATATAAAATAAGAGGTTCCTAAAAAATCTATGTTGTGATTACCCTTATTTTTGATGTAAAAGCGTCTTTTATGGTTATTAAAAGGTACATATTGTATCTTTACAGTATTAATTACGGATATGAATACACTTTTAGACGTCGACCCAAAACACAATATTATTATTAAGGGTGCTAAACTGCACAACCTCAAAAATATAGACGTAATAATTCCTAGAAATAAATTAGTTGTTATTACTGGATTATCTGGTTCTGGTAAATCTAGCCTTGCTTTTGACACGCTTTATGCAGAAGGGCAACGTAGGTATGTAGAGAGTTTATCATCTTATGCACGTCAATTTTTAGGAAAATTAGATAAACCTAAAGTAGATTATATAAAAGGTATAGCTCCTGCAATTGCTATAGAACAAAAAGTAAACTCTACTAACCCGCGTTCTACAGTTGGTACAACAACAGAAATTTATGATTATTTAAAACTGCTGTATGCAAGAATTGGTAAAACCATATCTCCTGTTTCTGGTAAGCAAGTAAAAAAGCATACCGTTACAGATGTAATAAACTTTATTAAAGAATTTAACGACAATACTAAGTTGTTATTGTTAGCTCCTATTAAAGTTAAAGAAGATAGAGAACCTTTAAAAGCTTTAGAAATGTTTTCTAAACAAGGGTATGCTAGAATAAAACATAAAGGTAAAGTTATACGTATAGACGATTCTATTACAGAAATGGATAGAGAATTCTTTTTAGTAGTAGATAGAATTATAACTAAAGATGATGAAGATTTTTATAATAGACTTGCAAATGCTGTAGATACTACATTTTTTGAAGGAGAAGGTAATTGTATTATAGAAGAACTAGAAACAGAGAAACAAACTCCTTTTAGTAATAAGTTTGAGCTAGACGGAATTAAATTTATAGAACCAAACGTACACCTATTTAGTTTTAATAACCCTTTTGGCGCATGTCCAACTTGCGAAGGTTATGGTGATGTTATTGGTATAGACCAAGACTTGGTTGTTCCTAATACAGCACTATCTGTATATGAAGGTGCAATTTTTCCTTGGAAAGGAGAAAGTATGGGTAAATATAAGGACGACTTTATAGCTGCGGCTTATAAGTTTGATTTTCCTGTGCACAAACCTTGGTTTGAGTTAACTGATGAGCAAAAGCAATTAGTTTGGGATGGTAATAAATCTTTTACCGGACTAAATAAGTTTTTTGCAATGCTTGAAGATAAAAGCTACAAAATACAAAACCGAGTAATGTTATCTCGTTACAGAGGAAAAACAAAATGTAGTACTTGTAATGGCAAACGTCTACGTCCAGAGACAGATTATGTAAAGGTTAATGATAAATGTATATCTGAACTTGTAGAACTACCTATAGAGTTGCTAACAGATTTTTTCAACTCTTTTAAGCTTAACAAGCACGATGCACAAATAGCTAAACGACTTTTAGTAGAAATTACAACAAGACTTAACTTTTTAAATAAAGTAGGTTTAAGTTACTTAACGCTAAACCGAAAATCTAATACATTATCTGGTGGCGAGAGCCAGCGCATAAACCTAGCAACATCTTTAGGTAGTAGCTTGGTTGGTTCTATGTATATATTAGATGAGCCAAGTATAGGATTACACCCAAAAGATACCGAAAACTTAATAGACGTTTTAAAATCTTTAAGAGATTTAGGAAACACTGTTATAGTTGTAGAACATGATGAGGATATTATGAATGCTGCAGACCAAGTTATAGACATAGGTCCTGAGGCAGGTACACACGGTGGCGAGGTTGTTGCTAACGGTACAATGGCAGATATTTTAAAATCTACATCATTAACAGCTAGTTACCTTAATGGTACTAAACAGATAAAAGTTCCTGAGAAAAGAAGAAACTTCACCAATTTTATTAGAATAAATGGTGCAAGAGAAAATAACCTTAAAAATATAGATGTTACTTTTCCTTTAGGTATACTAACCGTTGTAACGGGTGTATCTGGTAGTGGTAAAAGTACATTAGTTAAAAAACTACTATACCCTATAGTATTAAAAGAAATTGGAGGCTATGGAGAAAAAGCCGGACAGTTTACTTCTGTAGAAGGAGAATATAAGGATATTAAAAATGTAGAGTTTGTAGATCAAAACCCTATTGGTAGGTCTTCTAGATCTAACCCTGTAACCTATATAAAGGCTTACGATGATATTAGAGCATTGTTTGCTTCTCAAAAATTAAGCAAACTTAGAGCCTACCAAGCAAAACACTTTTCTTTTAATGTAGATGGTGGTCGCTGTGAAAAATGTAAAGGTGAAGGAGAAATTACTGTAGAAATGCAGTTTATGGCAGATGTACACTTGTTATGTGATGCTTGTAATGGTAAACGATTTAAAAAAGAAGTTCTAGAAGTTAAGTTTCAGGATGCTAATATAGATGATGTTTTAACTATGACTATTGATGATGCTATTGCATTTTTTGAAGAGCATCAACAAACAAAAATAATGAATAAGCTTAAACCATTGCAAGATGTTGGTTTGGGTTATGTTACTTTGGGTCAATCTTCTTCTACCCTATCTGGTGGTGAAGCACAACGTATTAAATTAGCATCGTTCTTAATTAAAGGTAAAACAACTAATAAGTCTTTATTTATTTTTGATGAGCCAACAACTGGTTTACACTTTCATGATATTAAAAAATTATTAAAATCTTTTAATGCTCTTATAGCCAAAGGACATTCTGTTGTGGTAATAGAACACAATATAGATTTAATTAAATGTGCTGATTTTATTATAGATTTAGGGCAAGAAGGTGGTACTAAAGGTGGCCAATTAATAGCTACTGGTACTCCAGAACAAATTGCAAAAAGTAAAAAATCATTCACAGCTAAATATCTTCAAGAAAAACTATAGTTTAAATTTTACTGATTTACAGGTAGTTACAGTTTAAATCTGTTTTTTGGCACGCTGTTTGTATTATAGATACCAGAATGTAAATAGTTACATTCAGAATTTATAAAACCTTATAGTATGAAAAAATCAGTACTACTTTTTACAGCACTTTTAATAGGTACTTTTAGTACAATGGCTGTAACTACAGAAAACACAGAGAATAAGGTTGCAAGCAGCAATACTTTATTACAAAACAACTCTTTTACTTTTGTAGAGAACGGAGTTACATTTTCAGTTTTCCCTGATGGCGAATTCGATTTCTTTATTGATAATAGAGTAAATGTAAATGCTAATATAAATTTAGGAAGAAACGCAAATATTACCTTTAACACAGGTTACAACTACAATGCTTACGTACAGTATGATGATTACGGAGCTGTAATACAAGTAGAAAACGTTCCTATTTATTATGACTATTACGGTAGAGTTGAGCAAATTGGTGATATAAACATTAATTACAGAAACAATAGAGTTCATAGATTAGGTGGTATGTATGTATATTATAACTCTAGAGGTTATTATGACTACCATAGAGGTTATATAAACAGGTACAACAGAAACTATACATTTAACAGATACAATAGTTATTTTCATAGACCAGCAGTAAACTTTTGTTTAGTACAATCTAGACCATACAGAAGATATTATGCACCTACTAGATATACATACTATAGTCCTTACAGAAATAACTATAGAAAATCTTATGTAAGAGTTGGTAAATCTTATAAATATAATAAACGTAACAATTATAGGTCTGCTAATGTGTACAGAAACGATAAAAGAGTTACACCAAGAAGCAACAGAACTGTTGGTATTTCTAGAACAAACACTAGAACCGTGGCTCAAAACTCAAGAAAAAGCGACAGAACTATTATTAACAGAAATAATAGAGCTGCAAGGTCTACAACAGTAACTAGAACAAGTAGTAGAAAACCAACTACATCTAGAACAGTTTCTAGATCTACAACATATAAAACTCCTGCTAAAAGCAGAACAAATAGTAGAGTTGGTAATACTAGAAGTACAACAACTAGAAGTGTTGCTAAAACACCAAATAGAACAAGTACTACAAGAAGCACAACGGTTAACAGAAGACCACAAAGTACAAATAGTAGAGCAACAAGAAGTACTACTAGAACCACTACAAGAGTTACAAAAACTCCAAGTAGAAGTAGTTCTTCTAAAAGTAGAGCTACATCAGTAAAAAGTAGCTCTAGAACATCAAGTAAAGCAAAAACTCCTTCTAGATCTAGTAGAACTAGCTCTAGTACTAGAAGCAGAAGATAATAAAGACAGTTTTTTAGGTTGTTAGTTGTTAAAGCCCTTGGAGAATTTATTCTTCTGGGGCTTTACTTTTGCTTACTTTTTTTCTTTAAATAAGGTGATACTATGCTGTACACATCTTCAGAAACTCTAAGTTTATAAAGCACAAAAATATAAACAAGACTAATTATGATACTTTTTAAAGCAATGTTTATTACAGGATAAAAATTAAAATTAACAAAGAAAAATAAACCTCCTAACACACATAAAAGTAACAACACCTTAAGAGTGTCTAAACTAAACGGATGCATTTTAAATTTGGAATACACATAGCCTATTTTTATAGCATTAAAACTTGCTATAGCTATAAATGTTGCCCATGCAGCACCTTCTAAACTATAAGCAGGAATTAGAATATAGTTTAAGACTACAACTAAAATAGCCAGCATTACTCCCATTACTAAAATTGCTCTGTAATAGTCAGAATTAAAAAGGATAGAATTACTATTTCCTAAAAGAGCATCTAAAACTTTTGTCAGACCAATTAAAAACACAACTAACATTCCTCCTCTATAAGCCACAGGCATTAGCTTGTATAGCTCCTGAAGATTTAAGATTATCAACAAAAAAATAATTCCTGATATAATAAATAAGGTTAAAGAAGATTTTTTATACAATTTACGTAACTCTGGCCTGTCATTATTGTTAAGCAATTTTGCCGTAAGCGGATGTGTAATTTGGTGCATAGCTCTAGACGGTACAGTAATTACAGTAGCTATAAACACAGAAACGCCATAAAAAGCAACATTTTCTATAGCAACATACTGGTTAAGCATAAATTTATCTATCTCTAATAATATAACAGCTGCAGAACCACCTAGTATTATAAGTGCACTGTATTTTACAATTGAAATATAATTTTTTGGAAGCTTAAAACTAAAACCAGGCATTTCTAAACTAAAGGCATAATGTTTCATTATTAGCAAACGCAGTACGTAAACACCAACCAAAGCTTTTAAAAAAAAGTCTACGCCAATTATGTTGTAATATACCAATACAAGTAAAATAGCTATACAAAGCCTACCAAAAACTTCTTTCATAAAGTTTCCAAAAACAGATTTCATATGCACTTTTACCCAGGAGTAAAAAATTTCAAAATAAGACATAGCAAGGCCTACTAAAAAAATATACCAAACATAACCTCTTACTTCTTTATTTTTTTCAGCTAAAAAATCTCCTATAAAATCGGTAGCAAAAAAAGTAAACAGTGCAAATGGTATAATTATAAGTAAAGGCAAATAAAGCATAAGGCTTAAAAAAGCAGTGGACTCCTCACCATCTTTATAACTACTATAAAATTTAACTAGTGTATTTTGTACACCAAACGTTAGCAGAGGCATTAATAACGCAGCAGTTGCCAATATAACGGTTACTAAACCGTAATTTTCTTTAGATAAAAAATTGGTATAAAAAAAAAGAGTATTAATGGCACCTATACCAAAACCAACAAAGGTTACAATAGTATTGTTGAAAGTTTGTTTAAATACGATACCCATATAAATGATTGGCTAATTTAGCTGTACGTTCTTTTCTACTGTATGTATTAATATTAGTAGAATTAACGTTTAATTTTTTTGTTTGATATTTATAAAACCAATCTAAAAGTAAACTTTTTAAATTAGATGTATCATTGTAACTAAAAGCAACTCCAGTATTTGTCTCTTTTATTATGGTACTTACCTCCCAACCTTTAGGTCCTATTGCTAAAATTGGCCTTTTTGCCCGCATATACTCAAACAACTTGCCTGCAATAATACCAATTGTATCTGCAGAATCTATTTCTGAAAGTAACAATACCTGAGATTTTTCTTGATATGCCAATGCTTCTGTATGTGACACGTAACCAATTAAATTTACGTAAGACTTTAAATTGTATTTGTAAATTGTTTCTAAAACATCTTCACTTACTACACCAATAAACTGAAGCGATAAACTATTTTTAAACTCTTCGTTTTCATTACACAACTCAGACAATGCTTGCCACAAATTTTCTGGGTTACGCCCAGTTAGTAAAGATCCTATATGAGAAATGGTAAACATAGCATCTAAGGCTACACCACTAGAAATAGCACCATCAAAGCCGTTAGTTATTACCTCTATAGGTTTAGTTGTTATTTCTTTAAACTCAGTTTTAGTAGTATTACTTGTTACAATAATACTATCTGCACTATTTAGAACTAAGTGTTCTAAATACTTATGTTTTTTAGCTGATGCCTTACTTAACTTTAGTTTTTTATGGTACCCAATAGACGTCCAAGGATCTCTAAAATCTGCCACCCAATTTACTCCTAATTTTTCCTTTAATTTAAGACCTATTAGATGTACACTATGTGGTGGTCCCGTAGTTATTACCGTATTTATTTGTTCTTCTTTTAATACAGAAGTTAAATATGTTACAGATGGTTTTACCCAATTTTTACGAGCATCAGGTATAAAAAAATTACCACGAACCCAAAGCAAAATTTTTTCTATTACAGATTGATTTTTACTCTGTATTAGACCTGAACTAATTTTCTTTGTTTTATTTTTTGATAAAAAGCTAGCCCAACCATAAGGTTCATTTATTTTATGTTTGTAAATTTTAATGCCATCTGGAATTTCATTTACAAATGAAGTATCTACAATTGGGTAACTAGGATTTTCTGGCACATAAACTACAGGCTCTATATTAAAATCCCTTAAGTATGTAACAAATTTAAGCCAGCGCTGCACACCAGGACCACCTGCCGGTGGCCAATAATAAGCAATAATTAGCACCTTCTGCATTATGCATCTTCCTTTTTAGTTGTTTTTTTAAAACTAAAAATAATACCTCCAATAACTATTAAAGCTAAAAGAATATTACTAGCTAATGCAATTTTACTTCCGTTTTTAACCACTTCTGGTTCAAACTTAAATTCAATTTTATGTTTACCTGCTGGTATTTGTAATGCTCTAAGCGTATAATTTACTTTAAAATATGGAGAACTTTTCCCATCAATATACGCATTCCATCCGTTCTTATAGTACATTTCAGAAAACACAGCTAAAGCGTCATTTTGTGTTGTTGCTGTATACGTTAAATGGTTAGGCTCATACTTATCTAAATTAATAGTAGCTGTAGAATCTTTTGCAAATGAAAACTTAGTTAACAACGGAAATTCTGACATATTAACAACAGCATCAGTCTTTATATTTAAACTATCTAAAGCCATTATTTCATCATTAGAAGAAGTTACCTTTCTTAAATTCTGAACAAACCAAGCATTACCCATAGCATTAGGGTTTACAGCTGGGTAAGATCGCCCTTCTTCATCTTCCTGAATTACATATTTTACGTTAAGCATACTTAAAACCCTAACGTTATTTTTATAAATATGAAAATCAAATAAATCTTGCATAGTAGCCGGCTTAGCGCCATGGTAACCACCAATAGAGTTGTGGTAATAAGATGTGCTTGCACCATTTAAACCTTCTTTTGGGTTGTAAACGCGGTACACAGATGTATCTTGATTAATTTGCTTATTTGTAGTTGTTAACGGAAAAGGTTGTTCCATTTGTCTAGCACTAACAAAATCATCCTCTGTAACATACCTTTTTGCAACAGGTACTAAATCTGCTAAAATTAATATTCCTATTACTATTACAAATATGTTTAACTTAAGTCTTTTATGTATAAATAAAGATATGGTTACAGCTGCAAGTAATACATAAATTAAAGAACGTAACACATCACTAGTATATACTTCTTGGCGGTCTAGTTTTATCATAGTTAAAACTTCATCACCAAAATATTTTCTGTAAGTATCATCACTTAAAGCATCAAAAGTAAAGGTTCCTTTAACTAAAAATAATAGTATTAATGTTCCTAAAACTAATCCCGCGCTTATTAGTAATGATTTGTTGTATTTAGCTCTGTTTTCTTTCTCTTTAAATAAAGTCATTAAAGCTAAAATACCAAGCAAAGGAATACATAATTCTAATACTACTTGTATAGATGAAACTGCCCTAAACTTATCATATAAAGGAAAATTATCTATCATAAAATTGGTTAAACCACTAAAGTTTTTACCCCAAGAAAGTAGTAAAGACATTATTACGCCTGCTAAAAGCCACCATTTGACTTTACCTTTTACAATAAATAACCCTAAAATAAACAAGAAAAATAAGACCGCACCAACATAAGCAGCTCCAGAAACTCCGGGTTGGTCTCCCCAATACAAGGGCAAGCCTTCTGCAAAATCTAATGCTTGTTTTCTTGGCAATCCCTTACGAATTAGAAATTCATATGCTTTAGAATCTGTTCCTAAATTCTCTGAGTTAGAGCCTCCAAATAACCTTGGCACAAAAATGTTTAAAGATTCTGCTATTCCGTAACTATATTGTGTAATATATTCTTTATCTAAACCTCCTGTACTTTCTCTTGGAGACCCATCATTATTTATAGTTAAATTAGATTTTCCTCTAGTACTCCAATCAGAGTATTCTTTTGTTGCCATTAAATTAGTGGCATTTGTAGCAACGCCAATAAGTACAGCTACTAACAATAAACCAACAGAAGTAAAATAATGTTTTAACTGTTTTTCTTTAATTGCATATATTAAGTAAATAATACCCAAAATTAATATAAGCAACATAAAATAATAGGTCATTTGGTAGTGGTTTGCATTAACCTCTAAAGCCATTGCAAATGCTGTAAGTATAAAACCTAAAATATATTTTTTTCTAAACATTAAAACAATACCACCTAATAACATTGGTATATACCCCAGTGCGTGTGCTTTTGCATTGTGCCCAACCCCTAAAATAATTATTAAATAGGTACTAAAACCAAAAGCTAATGCGCCAATAGCTGCTAATCTATAATCTACCTTTAGGCAACATAAAAGAATGTAAAAACCTAAGAAGTATAAAAACAAATAATCTGCGGGTCTAGGTAAAAACCTAATTAGCTTATCTAATTTTTTAATGTAATTATGCGGATAATTAGCTCCTAATTGGTAGGTAGGCATTCCACCAAAAGCACTATTTGTCCAATATGGTTCTGTATTTGTTTTTTCTCTAAAGTTATTTTGCTCTTTTGCCATTCCTGTATATTGAGCAATATCTGACTGAAATATTTTTTTACCTTGTAATACAGGAGTAAAATATGCCAAAGAAGCAACTACAAATAAAATAAGAACAAAAAAGTTTATTAAAATTGATTTAAAATTGATTTTCATTATGTTGTTAGTGTTGTATTTAAATTATCACACAAAAGTTTAGCAAAATAAGCATTTTTTAATTGCCCAAATACTAAACTCATTAAAGGTTGGTTGTTATTTATTAGGACTATTCTACTTCTTCAAAATCTATATACTCCCCTACTTTTTTTGATGGGTTAGATTTAAATTTTGTTTTCTTTTTTGAAGCAGAAGACTGTGTTGTATTAGGATTACCTTGATTAGGGTTTTGAGAAAATTGTTCAAATTTTTTCTTTAAATGTTCCTCTGTTTTTTTAGCTGCATAGTTCATCATTTTTGGTGCATATAAGCGCACTAAAAACTTTAGCAGGTAATAAACCGTAATAATTACGAGAATAGCTATTAAAAAATCCATAATTGTTGTAAAAATTTATATCAAAAATACAATTCTACCGTTGTATATAAAGATTATATCTCTTAAAATAATAATAAAAGTGACATTTAGGTAAGCTCATAGGTATGAAAAAATTAAAAAATATATTCTCTTTATTTCTTTTTACACTTCCTTTTTTAGGAATATCACAATACACAGACGTTATAAACTCTAACAGACCAGGACAATCTGTAAGCGCATATTCTATTGGTACTGGGGTAATACAAGCCGAAACAGGAATATCTTATGAAAAACAAAGTCACAACACTTTGCAAACAGACTCTAAATTACTTGGCATAGATTTAGCCCTTAGATATGGTTTGTTTTTTGAAGAATTAGAAATTATTTACGAGGGCACATATACTAATGAAAATAGAACTTATTCTACCATTGGATTCCCTGATCAAAAATATACAGACTTTAAAAGAAACAGAATAGGGCTAAAATATTTAATTTTTGACCCCTACAAGAGTGAAGAAAGAAGAAAACCCAATTTATATAGCTGGAAAGCCAACAATACTTTTCAGTTAAAGAATTTAATACCAGCAATATCTGTATATGCAGGTGCTAATTTTGTTTTAGGCGACAATCCTTATTATCCTGGTGAAGCCACTATTTCTCCAAGAGGTATGATTGCAACACAAAGTAGATTATCTCCTAAATTTGTACTTATTACAAATGTAGCTTATGACCGTATTGGTACAGAATTTCCTGAGTGGAGCTATATTGTTTCTTTATCTCATGCTTTTAGAAACCCTAAATGGAGTGTTTTTGCCGAAAACCAAGGAATTAAAAGTGATAGGTATTCTGATGTTGTTTTTAGAGGCGGTACTGCTTATTTAATTGATGAAAATATGCAAGTAGATATGCACTTAGGAGCTAATATAAAAGATACACCTACACGTTTATTTTTTGCTGCCGGATTCTCTTATAGGATAGACAACCACAAGGATAAAGAAATTGCAATTGAAGATCAAAATGCAACCACCAAAGACGGAAAAATCAGAAAAAAAGATCTTAAAAAGAAAAGAAAGCAAGCCAAGAGAGATGCAAAATCTAAAAAAAGCACAAAAAAGAAATCTAAAGATGAAGAACCTATAGATTTTTAATCCAATCCTATAATTTTTATAAGTACAAACTTTCTCTTATTAATTAATATCCCTAATATTGATGTAGCAAAAAGATATTAGAATATGATTACTATTGTTGAAGCTAAAACGAAAGCAGATTTAAAAAAATTTGTGAAATTTCCGTTTAGTATATATAAAGATTCTCCGTACTGGGTACCTCCTATTATAAGTGATGAATTAGACTCTTTTAATAAAGATAAAAATCCTGTATTTAAAGATGCAGAAGCTTGGTTTCTGTTAGCTTATGATGGACCTAAACTTGTAGGTAGAGTTGCTGCTATTATTAACTGGATAGAAATAAATCAGCAAAAAGTAAAAAAAATGCGTTTTGGTTGGTTTGATTTTATTGATGACACAAACGTGTCTGAAGCGTTACTACAAAAGGTTGAAGAAATAGGAAAAGAACACAACTTAGAGTATATGGAAGGGCCTGTTGGTTTTTCTAACCTAGACAAAGTTGGTGTTGTTACAGAAGGTTATGAGCATATTGGTAATATGATAACTTGGTATAACCACCCTTACTATGTAAACCACTATGAGCGTTTAGACTTTAAAAAAGAAAAAGAATATTTAGAAAATAAGTTTCCATTTGCAAATGCTAAACCAGAGTTTTTTGAAAGGATACAAGCCTTAATAAAAAAGAGATATAACTTAAGAGAGCTAAACTTTACAAAAACTAAAGATGTAATGCCTTTAGCTGACAAAATGTTTGACCTTTTTAATGAGTCTTATGCTTCTTTATCTTCATTTGTACCTATAAACGACATACAAAAAGAGCATTTTAAAAATAAATACATAAGCTTTATAAACCCAGAGTATATAAAATTTGTAGTTGATAAAGATGATAACTTAGTAGCATTTTCTATAGTTATGCCATCGTTTTCTAAAGCTTTACAAAAATCTAAAGGAAAGTTATTTCCTTTTGGTGCATACCATTTGTTACAAGCAAAAAAACACAGTAAAGATGTTATTTTCTATTTGATAGGCGTGCATCCAGATTACCAAAACAAAGGTGTTACAGCTATTCTTTTTAATGAATGCTACAAGACCTTTAAAGCTAAAAATATAGAAAACTGTATACGAACTCCAGAATTAGAAGAAAATACAGCAATTAGGCAAATTTGGAAGAATTTTGATCCTAAAATATTTAGAAGACGTAGAACATACCGTAAAAACTTATAAAAACTAAAAAACCCAAGCTAGCAGCTTGGGTTTTTTACTATATGTAATAAAAGATTTTTACTCTCCCATTGCAGCTGCAACAGCGGCAGATAATCTTTTGTATGTACCGTTAGTTAAACGCTCACGTATTGCATCAAAAGCATTAAGTGTTTCGTTTACATCTTCTAGTGTATGAGAAGTTGTAGGTATCATTCTTAATAAAATAAGTCCTTTTGGAATTACTGGGTAAACTACTATAGAGCAGAAAATACCATAATTTTCTCTTAAGTCTCTTACCAATGCCATAGCTTCTGGTATACTACCATTTAAAAATACTGGAGTTACACAACTTGTTGTTGTACCAATATCAAAACCACGATCTTTTAATCCTGTTTGTAATGCATTTACATTTTCCCAAAGTTTGTTTTTTAACTCTGGCATAGTCCTAAGCATATCTAAACGCTTAAGTGCACCTACAACCAATTGCATTTGCAAAGATTTTGCAAACATTTGAGAACGTAAATTGTATTTTAAGTAATCTATAATTTCTTTATCTGCAGCAATAAAAGCTCCAGTACTAGCCAAAGATTTAGCAAATGTTGCAAAGTAAACATCAATATCATCTTGTACACCCTGCTCTTCACCTGCACCAGCACCAGTTTTACCTAAAGTACCAAAACCGTGAGCATCATCAACTAAAAATCTAAAGTTATACTTTTTCTTAAGTGCAACTATTTCTTTTAGTTTTCCTTGCTCGCCACGCATACCAAAAACACCTTCAGAGATAACTAAAATACCTCCACCAGTTTGCTCTGCCATTTTTGTAGCACGCTCTAAGTTTTTTTCTAAACTCTCTACATCGTTGTGCTTATAAGTAAAACGCTTACCCATATGCAAACGTACACCGTCTATAATACAAGCATGAGAATCTACATCATAAACTATAATATCATCCTTAGATACCAAAGCGTCTATAGTAGACACCATACCTTGGTAACCAAAGTTTAATAAGTAAGCTGACTCTTTGTTTACAAATGCCGCTAACTCATTCTGTAATTGTTCGTGTAAGTCTGTGTGTCCAGACATCATACGTGCACCCATTGGGTATGCAGAACCGTAATCAGCTGCTGCCTGTGCATCTACTTTACGCACTTCTGGGTGGTTTGCTAATCCTAAATAATCATTAACACTCCATGTAATTACTTCTTTCCCTTGAAACTTCATTCTGTTAGAAATAGTTCCTTCTAATTTAGGGAAAACAAAATATCCCTCTGCTTGCGATGCCCATTTTCCTAATGGTCCTTTGTTCGCTAGTATTCTATCAAATAAATCTCTCATCTAAGCTATTTTGGCTGTCTGCAAAAGTACAGAATTTCAGCAAGGTTTCATAACAATTTTATGAACAAAAAAAAACAATGAATTAAAATTCATTGCTTTTTTATTTTTTATATTCTATGTTTTCTACTTAACAAATTGAATTTCTGGCTTTTCCTCTGTTTCTACAGCATTTAAAAAACCTTGAGCTTCCATCCATTCATCACTATATATTTTACTCATATATCTAGATCCGTGGTCTGGAAATATAACTACTACTCTACTGTTTGCATCAAATTCACCTTCTGCATATAGTTGTTTTACAGCTTGCATAGCAGCTCCACTTGTATACCCAACAAACAAACCTTCTGTTCCAGATATTTGTCTTGCTGTGTGTGCACTTTCTTCATCTGTAACTTTAATAAACTTATCTATTACATCAAAATCTGTGGCTCCTGGAATTAAGTTTTTACCTAAACCTTCTATTCGGTATGGGTAAATCTCATTAGCATCAAACTCACGTGTTTCATGATATTTTTTTAGTACAGATCCAAAAGCATCTACACCAATAACTTTTACATCTGGGTTTTGCTCTTTTAAATACTTTGCAGTACCAGATATTGTACCTCCTGTACCACTACAAGCTACTAAATGTGTAATATTACCATTTGTTTGCTCCCAAATTTCTGGGCCTGTAGATGCATAGTGTGCAGCTCTGTTTAACTCATTAAAATACTGATTAATGTAAATAGAACCTTCTGTTTCTGTATGCAATCTTTTTGCTACTTCATAATAAGAACGTGGATCATCTGCACTTACGTGAGCCGGACAAACATAAACTTGCGCGCCCATAGAGCGTAACATATCTATTTTATCTGGAGATGATTTAGAACTTACCGCTAGTATACATTTGTATCCTTTAACAATACTTGCCATTGCTATACTAAAGCCTGTATTACCAGATGTAGTTTCTATTATTGTACTGTCTTGGTGTAATAATCCTTTACGTTCTGCTTCTTCAATAATATGAATTGCAATTCTGTCTTTAGCAGAATGTCCTGGATTAAAAGCCTCTACTTTAGCGTAATATTCTCCTTTAAAGGAGCTAGTAACATTATTAATTTTAATTAACGGAGTGTTACCTATTAACTCTAAAACATTGTTATAGGCATTAATTTTATTTTCCATGCGTATTTGGTTATAAAATGATAAGACTTCGTTGGTTTGCTTATCAATTACGTGACAAATTTAGCCTTTTTTTTTTACTTAGCTATTTTTCCTTCTAAATCTATTAAAAAAGCATAGTCTTTTGCTACTTCTTTTAATGCTTCAAACCTACCTGACGCACCACCATGGCCTGCATCCATATTGGTATCTAAGAACAATAAATTAGTATCTGTTTTATATTCTCTTAGCTTGGCAACCCATTTAGCTGGTTCCCAATACTGTACCTGTGAGTCATGCAAACCTGTTGTTACCAACATTGTTGGGTAATTTTGGGCCGTAACATTATCATACGGAGAATAAGATTTCATATAATCATAATACTCCTTGTCATTAGGATTACCCCATTCATCATATTCACCTGTTGTAAGCGGTATAGAATCATCTAACATTGTAGTTACTACGTCTACAAAAGGTACACTTGCAATAACACCATTGTAAAGTTCTGGTGCCATATTAACTATTGCACCCATAAGTAAACCACCTGCAGAACCTCCTGATGCATACAAATGTTTATTACTTGTGTAGTTATTATCAATTAAATGTTTAGAGCAATCTATAAAATCTGTAAAAGTATTTCTCTTTCTAAGTAACTTACCATCCTCGTACCATTTTCTACCTAAATACTCACTACCACGTATGTGCGCTATTACATAAATAAAACCTCTATCTAACAAACTTAAACGCACTGTAGAAAAATAAGGATCTATAGTATGCCCATAAGAGCCGTAAGCGTATTGTAATACAGGGCTAGAACCATCTAACTTAGTATCTTTATGGTATACAACAGACATAGGTACTTTTACTCCATCTCTGGCTGTTGCCCAAATACGTTCGGACTTATAATTATCTTTATTAAACTTACCACCTAAAACTTCTTGCTCTTTTTTTATTTCCTTAGATTTTGTTTCCATATCAAAATCTATAACAGAACTTGGGGTAGTTAAAGAGTTGTACCCATACCTTAGTATTTTTGTGTCAAAATCTGGATTTGTACCAACATAACACGTGTAAGTTTCATCTTCAAATGGTAAATAATACCCATTATTAGTATCCCAACGCACTATTTTTAGTTTATTTAAACCGTTTTCTCTTTCAGACAAAACATAATAGTCCTTAAAAATATCTAAATCTTCAAGCAATACATCTTCTCTATGTGAAATAAATTCTGACCAATTTTCAGATGCCGTAGCAGAATCACTGCAAGTCATCAATTTAAAATTAAAGGCATTATCTTTATTGGTAAGTATAAAAAACTTGTCTCCGTAATGAGCTATAGAATACTCTAAACCTCTTTCCCTTGGTGAAAATATTTTAAATTCTGAATCTGGCTCCTCTGTTTTTATAAACCTATATTCAGATGTTAAGGTACTAGATGAGCCTATAACAATAAACTTTTTAGATTTTGTTTTGTATATATAGGTGTTAAAAGTTTCATCTTGTTCATGATATACCAACTCATCCTCAGATGCTGGCGTACCTAATTTATGCTTGTATATTTTATCTGACCTTAAAGTAACAGGGTCTTTTTTGGTGTAAAATAAAGTTGAGTTATCTGCGGCCCAAACACTACTACCTGTTGTTTTTTCTATAACATCATCATAAATTTCACCCGTTTCTAAGTTTTTTATTCTAATGGTATATTCTCTTCTAGAAATAGTGTCTACACCAAATGCAGCCAATGTGTTATCAGGACTAATTGCAATACCATTTAAGCTAAAATAGTCTTTATCCTTAGCTAAGTCATTACAATTAAAAATAATTTCTTCATCTGCTGTTTCAGTTCCTTTTCGTCTAGAATATATTGGGTACTCTTTTCCAACTTCATACCTAGTACCATACCAATAACCATTTAATTTATAAGGTACAGAAGAATCATCTTCTTTTATACGACCTTTCATTTCAGCAAAGAGCTCTTTCTGAAAATCTTTGGTATGCGCTGTTAATGTATTATAGTAAGCATTTTCTTCCTCTAAGTATGCAATTACTTCTTTATCTTCTCTGTTATTTAACCAATAGTAATCATCCTCTCTAACATCATTGTGTTTAGACAGTTCTTTTGGTTCTTTTTTTGCAACAGGAATTTTAATAGTAGCCATAGGCTTATCTTTATTTTGACATGAAGCAGCAAAAATAATACTAACTAACAGAACTATGCATTTTTTTATGACTTTCATTTTTTTTTAAGATTGATTGACTAACAATTTAGTAATTTTGAAACATATTAACTATAATAAAGAAAAATTATGTTTGGAGATATGATGGGAATGATGGGTAAATTGAAAGAAACCCAGCAAAAAGTTGAAGAAACAAAACAACGCTTAAACACTGTATTAATTGATGAAAAGTCTACTGATGAAGCAATTAAAGTAACTATAACAGCTAATAGAACTATAAAAAGTATAGAGATAGATGAAAGTCTTTTAAATGACAAAGAACAACTTGAAGATTACCTAATTATAACATTAAATAAAGCTATAGAAAGAGCAACGAAGGTTAATGAAACCGAGCTGGCTGCTGCTGCAAAAGATGGTTTACCCAATATTCCAGGAATGGATTCGTTATTTAAATAAAAACTGGCAGGTTTTTTGCAAGAATATAAAAAAAGACACAAATGAAACACTTATTAATTGCCTTAATTTTTCCATTACTATTTGGAACAACTTCAACCAACAAAGTTATTGGAGATGTAGAATGGAGCACAGATTACGAAACGGTTATTAAAAAAGCCAAAAAAGGAGATAAAAACATTATACTTTATTTTACTGGTAGTGATTGGTGTGGACCTTGCAAAATGCTTAAAAAAGATTTGTTTGCAACTGAAGAATTTAAAGAAATTGCAAAGCACTACGAGCTACTTTACATAGATATTCCTAGAAATAACGATTTACTTACAGAAAAGCAATTAAAACACAATATGGATTTAATGGCTAAATATAATAAAAAAGGAGTTTTTCCTAATTTAAAAGTACTGGATAGTAAAGGTAGGGAAAAAGGGGCTTTACACGGCTATAGTATGAACGGTGAA
This sequence comes from Cellulophaga sp., assembly GCF_039943695.1. Classification (NCBI taxonomy): domain Bacteria; kingdom Pseudomonadati; phylum Bacteroidota; class Flavobacteriia; order Flavobacteriales; family Flavobacteriaceae; genus Cellulophaga; species Cellulophaga sp. The sequence goes on from NZ_JBDVAA010000111.1 coordinate 23,272, forward strand.
GTACAACACCACATTAAGTTTTTAAAAAAATATATGGATTAAAAATCCTTATATAAAAAAAAGCAAATTAAAGCCTTCAATTAATTTTGA